>CBDTYK010000072.1:0-6247 GCA_965364595.1 uncultured bacterium | reverse complement strand
TTCGGTGTGTGTTGGTATCCAGAGCAGTGGCCGCGGGAGCGATGGGCGACCGACGTCGAGATGATGGCCGACCTCGGACTCGATCTCGTGAGAGTCGGCGAGTTCGCATGGGCGAGGATGGAGCCGGAGCGCGGGCGGTACGACTGGGAGTGGCTCGACACCATCGTCGGCATGATCGGGGACGCGGGGATGGGGGTGGTGCTCGGCACACCGACCGCCACGCCGCCGGTCTGGCTGATGCAAGCCCACCCGGACATCATGATCACCGACCAGCGAGGCAGCCGGGTTCCATACGGTTCACGCCGACACACCTGCACCACCTCGGCCACGTACCGGCGCGAGTCACTCCGGATCACCGACGCACTCGTCGAGCGATACGGAACGAATCCGTTCGTCGCCGGCTGGCAGGTGGACAACGAGCCCGGCAACCACGATTCGGCCCGATGCTGGTGCAACGAGTGCGAGACGGCGTTCTCGGCCTGGCTCCGTGATCGGTTCGGCACCATCGACGCGCTCAACGAGGCGTGGGGCACGATCTTCTGGTCACAGACGTACCCCGACTTCGAATCGGTCCGACTCCCTCGTGACACGATGACGTCTCAGCATCCGGCGCTCCGACTGGCGCATCGGAAGTTTGCATCCGACCAATCGGTCGACTTCCTTCGGGTCCAGTTCGAGCGGATCCGCGGCGGAGTCGCAGCCGACGTCCCCATCACCACGAACCTCTACTGCGAGGATCTCAACGTCGATGCCCGGGCGGTTGCGCGGCTCGGCGGGGTGGCATCGATGGACAACTATCCCCACGGGGTCTCCACTCCCTTCGACACGGCGTACCTGCTGGATCTCCATGCCACGGCGTCCGGCCTCGAGGGTCAGGCGTGGGTGATGGAGCAGCAGGTGGGTCCGGTCAACTGGACCGATGAGAATCCACAGGTGCCTCGCGGCCAGGCACGCCTGTGGATGTGGCAGTCGGCGCTGCACGGCTACGACGCCTCGTTGGTGTTTCGCTGGCGGGCCGCCCGCTACGGCCAGGAGCAGTATCACACCGGTCTGCTGCGCCACGACGGCACTCCCGAGCGGGTCTTCGAGGAGGTTCGCTCCACGATCGCAGAGATCAAACGGGCGTCCCTTCCGAAACCCAAGCCGCGGATCGCCATCGTCCACTCCTACAAGGACGCCTGGGCGATCGAGATCAACCCGCACAGGCGAGGGCTCACTCACCGTGCGCTGTTGTTCGAGGCATACCGCGCAGCGCGCAGTCTCGGGCTCGATGTCGCCGTGGTCGACTCGACAGACGATCTCGCAGCATTCGAGATCGTGCTCGCTCCGGCCATCCAGATCTCGACGCCGGAGCGGGTCGCCGCGATCGAACGGGCTCTGGAGTCGGGCACACAGGTGATTCTGGGAGCACGCAGTTTCGTGATCGATCGTGAGAATGCGTGGAGTGACCGCCCGCTGCCGGCCGGGTTGACCGAACGTCTCGGCGCACGGGTGATCGAGCCGACGAGCCAGAATCTGCCTGTCACGATCGAGCCGTGGGGTACGCCGGCCGGTATCTGGACGGATGTGCTCGAAGTCGATTCGGCGGAGATCGTTGCCCGATACGGCGGGGCGACCTATCTGGATGGGAGCCCGGCCGTCGTGACGAACGACGGCCTCACGTATGCGGGATTCACCAATCGCGAATCGTGGCAGGCGTTGCTGGCGGACTGGACCGGGTTGAGCCCGATCGGGGGCAACGTCGAACGCTTCCTCCGCGAGGATGCGCTGTGGATGATCGACCACGACAGCCGGCTGGTCACCAAATCGGAGTGAGTGAGTTCTGAGTTCCGGGCTCTCGCTTTGAGCTTTGAGCACCACCGCGTCCGGTTTGTGTCCGGTACATTGCCCTCTGCGCCGGCAGAGGGGGGCGAAGTCCACCTTCGACGTGCGCATCGAGAAACCAACCCAAGGTAGGTCGACATGACAAAACGATGGTGGGCGCTTCTGCTCGCGATCTCGTTGATCGTTGCCGCATGCGGCTCCGACGACACCACAGAAACAACAGAAGCCGCAACGACGGAAACGACCGCTGCTGGCACGACCGAGACAACGGCCAATCTCTCCACGGAGACGACCGAAGGGATGTCCGAGGACGAGGTCAGCCTCGTATGGCGGACCCGTCCCGACAACCAGGAAGAGATCGACGTGTACTCGGCGATCTCCGACACGATCGACGGGAACCTGGAGAACATCAGCCTGGAGTACCAGCCAGGCGGGCAAGAGACCGCCGGCTATCAGCAGACGCTGCTGACCGAGCTGGCAGCGGGGACCGCACCGGACGTGTTCTGGCTCCCCGGCACCGACATCGCCGACTTTGCGACCAAGGACGTCATCCTGGACCTCAAGGAGTTCGCCGACGCAGACTCCGCCTTCAGCGTCGACGACTTCTACGAGGGGCCGATGTTCCACCTGACCTTCAGCCCAGACACCGGCGCCACCGGCGGCGCACTGTGGGGTCTCCCCCGCGACGTGTCGACGTTTGCGCTCTACATGAACATCGATCTGATCGAGGAAGCCGGCGTCACCGACCCGCGTGAGCTCGAGGCGGCCGGCGAGTGGACCTGGGACGCCTTCCAGCAGACCGTCGAAGGTGTCGCCGCTCTCGGCGGCGAGATCAAGGGATATGGACAGAGCGCATGGTGGGGCCCGTACGGCGCATGGTTGAATGCTGCGGGTGGCGGGTTCTTCAACGCCGACCGCGACGCCTGCGCGCTCGACAGCGAATCATCTATCGCCGGTCTGGAATTCCAGCGTGATCTGTACTCGACCGACGCAGTCGTTCCGTACGGTGAGGATCCCGAGCCGCCGTTCCGTGCCGGCACCGTCGGACTGTTCCAGAACGGTCGCTGGGCGACCCCCGGCATCCGCACGGTTGACTTCAACTGGGACGTCGTCGGACTGCCGACCGGCCCCGAGGGACCGGGCAACTGGCTGTTCTGGGGTGCCTACGTCGTGAACGCCAACACGGAGCACCCTGAGGCGGCGTGGGAGCTGGTCCGGGCACTGACCTCAGCCGAGGTTCAGGCCGAGATCAGTGCGCTCGGCGCCAACGTGCCGAGCCGCGTCAGCGACGAGGCCCTGGATGCCTTCCTGGGCTTCACCCCGCCGGAGAACAACCAGGCGTTCCTCGACGGGCTGGCGACCTCGCCGACGGCTGAAGGTCCGCTCTGGGCCGGAAGCTGGCCGGACTTCGTGAGCTTCATGGACGCCGAGGTCGGAGCGGTCATCACGGGAGACCGTGACATCGCCGACTTCCAGGCGAACATCTGCTCGGAGACATCAGCAGCGTTCAGCGGCTGACTGCGCAGTCGGGAGGGACCTTCGGGTCCCTCCCGACTCGTTCCTGATGGACACCCTCACTCCCACCCGTTCGTCCGAGGCCCCGGAGGCCGACGTGCCACTCGCGCTCATGCTGGCGTGGCGGGTGATCGTTGCGCTCGGCCTCATCGCTGCCACGATCGCCGTGGCGTTCGCCATCGGCATCGAGGTCGAGGGCACACTCCGCTGGGTCTTCACCGCGGCTCTCGGCGGGGCAGGAGCGCTGGCGCTCCTCACCATTCCGTGGACGAGAGCGCTTCGACACCGGGGTCGGGCGGCGGGCTTCTTCCTCGATTACCTCGTCGCCATCGGCGGAGTGTTCGCCATGGCGCAGGCCGCCAACCTCTTCGTCGGCCTGGACACCGCAGCTGCGAGATTCAACGATTCGGCGCTGTTCCTGATCATCATCGTGCTCGGCTGGTTCGTGGGTGGGCTGGCGGAGCGCAGCTCCAACCCCGCATTGATGCGCCGCATCTCGAGGGCGACCATGGCCGCAGGTCTCGCCGTCCTCCTGATCTCGATGGGGCTCCTCCCAGGTCTGCTCGAGTTCGCCCGCCGGCTCACCGCTCCGAGCGCCTTCATTCCGCTGCTCGTGGCGCTCGTGGCGGCGTACAGCGCTCGCCTGCTCTGGTCCGACCGTGCGGCACGAGCCTTCAACACCGATCAGCGGCAGGCCGAGGTCATGGATGGGTTCTTCTTCGTCTCGCCGAACCTCATCGGCTTCCTCGTCTTCCTGGCCGGACCGCTCCTCGTCTCGCTGTTCATCAGCTTCACAGACTGGGACGGCCTCACCGAGGCGTCCTTCGTCGGCCTCGAGAACTACGGCCGGCTGTTCGGCGACGCCACGTTTCTCAGGTCGCTTCGCAACATCCTGGTGTTTGGACTCGTCGCCGTTCCGGCTTCGGTCGTCCCCGGCCTGTTCCTGGCGGCACTCCTGAACTCGAAGCTGCCCGGAATGAAGGTGTTCCGGGCCATCTACTTCCTTCCTTCCATCGCCGGAGTGGTCGGAGTGACACTCATCTGGAAGACCCTGCTGAACGCCACGGTTGGATTCGTCAACTACGGCATCCTCAGGGCGACCGAGCTGTTCAACTCGATCACCGGTGCCGAACTCGAGGCCGCCCAACCGCTGTGGATCTCCGGAAGCTCCGTAGCCCTCTTCTCGGTCATGATCGTCTTCGCCTGGCAGCAGCTCGGCTTCAACACCGTGCTGTTCCTCGCCGGCATGCAAGGAATCGACGGGTCGCTGTACGAGGCGGCAGACATCGATGGTGCCAGCGCCTGGAACCGGTTCCGATCGATCACTGTCCCGCTGCTCAAACCGACGACGGTGTTCGTCGTGACGAATGCGACGATCCTGGCGCTTCAGCTCTTCAACGAGCCGTTCATCCTGCAAGCGCCTGCGCCGCCCAACGGGCCGGACAACTCCACTCTGTCGCCTGTCATCTACCTCTATCAGAACGCCTTTCAACGGTTCCGCCAGGGGTACGCGTCGGCGGTGGCGTGGGCGTTGTTCGCGCTGATCTTCGTGATCACGCTCATCTACTTCTCACGCCAGGACGAAGACGGGGTGCTCAGTGCCTGACACACCCACAGAGCAACAAGACCGTCGAAGGCGTCTCCTTCGCAACATCGTCGGGAAGGGCGGGGCGTACCTCATCCTGATCGGCTTCGCGGCGATCATGCTGTTCCCGTTCGTGTACATGGCGACGGGTGCAGTCAAGACACCTTCTGACACGTTCCGGTATCCGCCGAAGGTGCTTCCACGGGTCCCGCTCGTCGCAGTGATCGATGGAGAAGAGCGAGAGGTGTTCTCAATGGACTTCGGCAGCGGCGAGGAGCGGGCGGTACTGGTGGAGACGGGAATCGACGCAGGTTTGTTCGTCGACCCCGACGACCCTGAGCGAACCGTGCCGTGGCCACTCGAGCTGGCGTCTGTGACCGGCTCGTCGATCACTGTCGCCGGTGAGAGCCTCCCGACATATGACGTCGACCTCGTCACCGGTACCGAGACGCTTGCGCTGCAGCGCAACACCGCTGTCGGACGATTCCAACAGCTCGAAGGCGACGGCGTCACGTATGCAGTGCCTCGAACTGCAACGCCTGCGGAGGAGATCGAAGCCCAGTGGGGCAACTACGAAGAGGTCATTGGGCTCCGTGACCTCGATCGCGCGCTCACCAACACGATGCTGGTGACGATCCTGGTCGTGGCGGGGACGCTGTTCACCTCGATCATGGGCGGTTATGCGTTCGCCCGGGTCCGTTTCCCCGGGCGCGACAAGATGTTCCTCGCCTATCTGGGCTCGATCATGATCCCATTCATCGTGTTGATCATCCCGCTGTTCCAGCTGATGGTCGGTCTCGGATGGGTGAACTCCATCGGCTCCCTGGTGTGGCCGTTCCTGTTCAACGCCTACGGAACATTCCTGATGCGCCAGTTCTTCATGGCCATCCCCAAAGATCTCGAGGAGGCCGCCTTCATAGACGGCGCAAAGCGGGGACGGATCCTGTGGACGATCTTCGTGCCACTGTCGTGGCCGGCCATCGCCACCCTCGCCACGTTCATGTTTCTCTACGCCTGGAACTCCTTCATCTGGCCGTTGGTGTCGATCAACGTCGCCAACGCCGACAACTTCGTGCTCACGTTGGCCCTGCAGCAGCTGGGTGGCGTCGCTGGCGAGTCGCCAAACCTGCTGTTCGCCGGGATCGTCCTGTCGGTGCTGGTGCCGTTCACGGTGTTCGCCTTCGCCCAGCGCTACTTCGTGGAGAACGTGGCAACCAGCGGGATCAAGTAGGGCTCGCTGGCGCTCGCCCGTTTCACGTCTCACGTCTCACGTCTCACGTCTCATGTCTCACGCCTGTCGACTTGGGACTTGCGACTTGGGAC
>CBDTYK010000071.1:0-6303 GCA_965364595.1 uncultured bacterium | reverse complement strand
CCCTGTGTTGCCGATACGATCGTTCGAACCCGACGAAACGCCGAGCACCGAGGTGTCTGCGCACGTGCACAATCAGTCGATCGCAGCCCTCCTACGGCTCGACGGGTCCCCAACGTGACGGGGCCGTCTCAGGTCACCCCGACCGAACCGAGGGGACTTGGCACGTTCGGTGGCGTGTTCACGCCGTCGATCCTGACGATTCTCGGCGTCATCATGTACCTGCGCTTCGGCTGGGTCGTCGGAAACGCCGGTCTCACCGGTGCCTTCGCGATCGTGACGATCGCCACTGCGATCACCTTCCTCACAGGGCTCTCGATCTCACAGATCGCGACCGACCAGCGGATCAAGACCGGCGGCGCCTATTACATGATCAGCCGTGCCCTGGGCATCGAAGTCGGTGGAGCCATCGGGATACCGCTGTATCTCGCGCAGGCGTTGTCGGTGGCGCTCTACACGATCGGGTTCGCCGAGAGCCTCAACGCCGTCTTCCCGGTCCTGGATCAACGGCTGGTTGCAGCCGTGACGACCATCGCAGTGACCGGACTTGCGCTGATCTCGGCCCGAACCGCGATCAGGGTCCAGTACTTCATCATGGCCGGGATCGCCATTTCGCTCGTTTCGTTCTTCCTGGGAAGCAACGTGACCGACACGCCGGCAGCTCCGGACTTCGTACCGGTCGACTTCTGGCAGGTGTTCGCCGTGTTCTTCCCTGCGGTCACCGGGATCATGGCCGGGGTCAACATGAGCGGGGACCTCTCCGACCCTCGACGCTCCATCCCCCGCGGCACAATGGCAGCGATCGGCGTCAGCTACGTGATCTACATGATCATCCCGGTCTTCATGAACTCCAGAGCGGATGCGGCGTCACTGGTCGCCGACCCCCTGATCATGCGGCGGATCGCCGTCTGGGGGGATGCGATCCTCGTCGGCGTCTGGGGAGCCACGCTCTCCAGCGCGCTCGGCTCGATCCTGGGAGCGCCTCGAATCCTGCAGGCACTCGCGAGGGACAACATCCTGCCTCGACCGCTGCGCGTTCTCGGGAACGGATCGGGCCCCGACGACGAGCCCCGGCTCGGCACATACGTTTCACTCGCCCTTGCGCTTGCCGCCGTCGCACTGGGTGATCTCGACGTGATCGCTCCCATCCTCACGATGTTCTTCCTGGCCACATACGCCGTCGTGAACGTGGTATCGGCGGTGGAACGTTTCCTTCGCAGCCCGTCGTTCCGACCCACGTTCCGGGTGCACTGGGGTCTCTCTCTGCTCGGAGCGGTCGGGTGCAGCGCGGTCATGTTCCTCATCAACCCGACGGCGACGATCGTGGCCGCGGTGATCGTCGTCGCGATCTACCTGTGGCTTCAGAGTCGTGGACTCAAGACCGCATGGGGAGACGTTCGACAGGGGGCGTGGCAGGCGTTGGTCAGGTGGGGTCTGCTCAACGTCCGCGCCGCCGAAGCTGCCAAGAGCTGGCGCCCCAACTTCCTCGTGCTGGCGGGAAGCCCCGCAAAGCGCTGGTATCTGATCGACTTCGCCAACAGCGCCTCACACGACCGCGGCATCCTCAGCGTCGCCACCATCCTCCCCGAGCCGACGTCGACGGAGCGCAAGCAGCAGCTGACGACGACGATCCGGGACCACCTCGAGGAGCGGAGCGTCGAGGCGCTCGTCCGAGTCGTCTCGGCTCCGAATCCCTACGAGGGAGTCGCGACGCTGGTCGAGGCATATGGTCTCGGCAGCCTGGTGCCGAACACGGTGCTTCTCGGTGACGGCGTGACCACCGCCGATCCGACCGAGTACGGGACGATGATCGCCCGGATACACCAGGCGAACCGCAGCGTCGTGGTCATCAGAGCCGACCCGGATCGAGGGTTCGGAGAACGGAAGACCATCGACGTCTGGCTGCATGGCATCCGGGGCAACGGCGCACTGATGATCACGCTCGCCCACCTACTCGCCACCAGCCTCGACTGGCGAGGTGCCAGGATCACGGTGCGGATGATCGTGGAGAACCCGAGCGGTGCCGCAGAGGCGAGATCCAATCTGCGCACCCTGATCGAGGCCGGCGTCGAAGTGATCGTCGATGATCGGCCGGCGACCGTTGTGATCTCCGAGGCGTCGAGGCACACCGACCTGACCTTCATCGGCCTCGCGCGACCTGACAACGGCAACGAAGCCGATTTCACCCGGCAGATGCACCAGTTGGTCGAGCGCACCGGCCAGATCCCGACGGTCGCCTATGTGCTGGCATCGGCCGAGGCGAACATCGAGCACATCCTGGCCTGACCGATGTCTGGGTTCAGACGGCGAGCCGGGGCGGGCCCGGCAGCCTTTCGTTGCTGCTGACGATCGCGACGACAACGATGACGGCGTTCACGAGGATGCCGATCCATGCCGCCCACAGCGCCAGCACGCAGAGCGCGGTCGAAAGCGTTCCCAGCATGATCAGCGAACGCTCCCACCCCCTGAACTCGGTGACGACGGCGATCGCAGCGAACACGAAGGCCAGGCCGAGCGTCGCCCAGAGCATGCCGATGGCGCCGATCAGCAGCTCGTTCCCGATCATCCATGTGCCGCCGAGATACTCGAGCGCCTCGTCGGCCTCGAACGCGTCGAAGGCAGCCATCACCCCGACGAAGTGGGCGAGGCCATGCAACACCAACAAGATCGCCATGGCGATCGGCGGCGTCCGGTCGTTTCGGATTCGGGCAGGAGCACGGCTGAGCTGACGGGTGATCGCCGAAGTTCCGGCTTCTTCCCGGGGGCGCTGGTCGAGGGCAGTCATGAGGTCCTCCTTCGCTCACATCCTGATCGTGGGCTCCATGGCCCGGCAAGGGCCGTTGGTCGGTTTTCGTCCGTTAGAGCGGCATGACCCGTATCGTTGGATCGTGGAGGAAGCGACGAAGCGGACCGGATCGGCCAGGGCAGCCATGGCCGCAGTGGCGCTGGGAGCCGCGTCGGTTTTCTTGAGTCAGTGGGACCCCGACGACCATTGGGCAACTCCCGACAAGCCAGTCGTCATCGTCGTGGATCAACTCGACGACGACGACTGGGTGGACGCCCCGCCCCATTGGGGGACACTTCCCGGCGGTCAGGAGTGGGCAAGCTTCGGCTGAACGTCAGCCAGACGTGATCAGCTCTCCGGCGCTCTCGATCGATTCGAGGTCATCAGCGGCTCCATGCCATCTGAGGATCAGACGGTCGACGCCCAACTCGAGCATCCACTCTCGGGATTGCCCGTCGAGCCATGGCGGTTTCAGCGGCGCCTCGACGGTGATGATCGAGTCACCACTGGGAGAGGCGTCTCGCACGATCGCGATCAATCCGGCGAGATCGGTTTCGTCCGAGTGGAGATTCACGCCATCCCCGACGGAGCCGGCTATCGCAGCCATCTTCGGACCGTTCGCTCCGACGATGATCGGGGGAGCGACTTCCGGAACCGGGAAACCGGCGGCCGCATTCAGCGAGAGGTGCTCGCCATCCACGTCACCACCCCCGGACCAGAGACGGCGGATGACATCGATCGACTCGACCACGATGCTCCGCCGGACGGCCGCCGGCTTCGGATCCAATCCGACCATCACCATCTCATCAGCGAAGGACGAGCCTGGTCCGGCGCCGGCGCCGATCCCCAACAGGAACCGTCCGCTGGAGAGATCCTGCAGGGTCGCCGAAGCGACCGCAATGTGCGCTGCGTGACGAACGGTCGCGTTCGCCACCAACGGCCCAAGAGAGATTCGCTCCGTCGAGGCGGCAATCGCTCCAAGCAACGGCCACGGATCAGAGATCGAATCCCCTCCCAGCGTTACGCCGGAGATGTGGTCGTACATCCAGACCCCATCGAAGCCGGAACGCTCGGCGGTCACCGCCGCTTCCACGAGCCGTCGCGCCGCGAGGTCGGTCGGGTCCAGTGAGAGGTCTGTGCGCACCCGGCCATCATGGCCCGTGGGCGAGCCCTATGCCTGATCTGTTCACACTTCGCCGCAGCCGGCTGACAGTGACACAGGGGACCTGCAGCTCGCCGACTGGGTGAGGGCCGGCTCAGCCGGAATCGTCGTCCTTCGGTGCGTGCGCTGCGAGGACGCGGTTCGCCAGGCTGGCGGGCAGCTCTTCGTAGTGGTCGTGAGCGATCTTCACCGATCCCCATCCACGCGAGATGGAGCGCAGATCTGTCGCGTAGGTGAGGATCTCTGCGCTCGGAACGAGCGCTGTGATCACCTGGTTGCCGAACTCGTCCATCATGGAGCCCTGCACCTGGCCTCGCCTGGAAGACAGGTCACCGAGCACGTCACCCTGGTAGTCCGGAGGAACCGTCACCTCGACTTTCGAGACCGGCTCGAGCACCGTCGGGCCTGCAGCCTGAAATGCTTCGAGGAATGCGAGTCGACCGGCCATCTGGAAGCTGAGCTCGGAAGAGTCGACCGAGTGGTACTTCCCGTCGTAGAGATGCACGGCCACGTCGGTGACCGGAAAGCCGTGAACGCCTCCTTCTGTCATCGCACGAACCACGCCCTGCTCGACGGCCGGGATGAACTGGCGGGGAATCGTCCCGCCCTTGATCTCGTCGAAGAACTCGAATCCGGCCCCGCGAGGCAGTGGCTCGAGCTTGATCATGGCGACTCCGAACTGACCGTGCCCGCCGGACTGCTTCTTGTGCTTGCCCTCGGCATCCGCTGACCGTGTCACCGTCTCTCGGAAGCGAACTCGCTGCGGTTCGGTCTCGACTTCGATACCCATCTTCCGGCAGAGCTTCTCGATCGACACCTTCAGGTGCGTCTCTCCGAGTCCGCGCATGACGGTCTGACCGGTCTCGTCATCGTGTTCGACGATGATCGAGCGATCTTCCTCTTGGAGACGGCGGAGCCCGGTGGCGAGGCGATCCTCGTCGGCGAGCGCCTTCGCCTTGACGGCGATGCCGATCACCGGATCCGGTATGTCGATCGGCGGAACCTGAACCGGCATGTTGCGTGGAGTCAGGACGTCGCCGGTGGCCGTGTCCGACAGCTTCGACGTGGCTCCCAGGGCCCCGGCGGTCAACGCATCGACGAGCACCGAGTCCTTGCCCTGGAGCACGCCCACCTTCGCCAGCCTCTCGGTGCTCGATGAGCGTCCGTTGTAGAGGCTCACATCGGGCCGAATGGTCCCCGACAGGACTCGGAACATCGAGATCTGGCCGACATAGGGATCGGCGACCGTCTTGAAGACGAAGACGAGCGGGTCCCCTTCGGGGTCACTGTCGATGTCCATGGTCTCATCGCCGACGATCACCGGCACCGAGGGCCGTGCGGTGGGCGGCGTTCCCAACTCGACGATGTAGTCGGCGAGCCGATCGACCGCGATCGGACCGGTCGCCGACCCGCACACCACCGGGAACACGGTTGCTTCGGCGACTCCGTCCGCCATGACGTGCTCCAGCGTGTCCACCGGCGGCACTTCCCCGCCGAGGTACTGCTCGAGCAGGTCGTCGTCTGCGACCACGATCCCCTCGATCAGAGCCTCTTCGACCTGTGCGATCTGATCCTTCATCTCCTCCGGGATCTCGCCCAGCTCCGAGTGCCCGGAGTCGTAGATGTGGGCTTCGTCCTCGAAGAGGTCGACGACGCCATGGAACGCCGGTCCGCCGCCGAGTGGCAACTCGATCGGGGCGATGCCGGCGCCGAACTGATCACGGAGCGTCGCAAGCGTGCGATCGAAAGACGCATGCTCCTTGTCCAGCTTGTTGATGAAGATCATGCGTGGGACCTTCAGCTTCTCGGCCAACCGCCATTGCTTCTCGGTCTCCACCTCGACCCCGTTGACGGCGTCGACTACGAACACCGCCATGTCGGCGACACGGAGCGCCGCGCTCACCTCACCGGCGAAGTCCGGGTAGCCGGGGGTATCGATGATGTTGACACGGTGATCACGCCACTCGAACGAACACAGCGAGAGGGAGACCGACATCCCGTGGCTGTGCTCCTCGGGCTCGAAGTCGGAGACGGTGTTCCCCGCCTCGACCGAGCCCAGTCGATCAACTGCTCCGGCTCGGTACAAGAGCGCTTCGGTGAGCGTCGTCTTGCCCGAGCCATGATGACCCACCAGGGCGACGTTCCTGATCCTGTCAGCCGGGAACACGTGTCTCCTTGTCGTCGATGCATCGACGATATCCAGAGATCGAGACCGATGTCGCTGCGGAAGGCCCTATCGGCGCGGACCAAGGCCCATTCGGCGGATTCAGAGCGCCCGGCGGCGTTTCGAGGTGATGACCCCGGTGTCGAAGCCGCCGAGATGCAGCCCTCCGGCGAACCGGGCATGTTCGATCTTGAG
>CBDTYK010000070.1:0-6338 GCA_965364595.1 uncultured bacterium | reverse complement strand
CCGATGCTCCAGGCCCTCGAGGACCGCATCCTTCGCCGGGATCCGACGCTGACGAGCAGCAGTTCGGAGGCTTCAGTCCAACGGGCACCGGTCGCTGAGCCGACGGATCCTCCATCCCCCCACCTTCAGGCGATGGTCGTGGTCGACATCGTCGATTCGACTGCCACCCGCATGCGCATCGGCGACGGCGCAATGGAGCAGTTGCGGCGACGCACCGACATGATCGTGGCACACGCAGCCCGTCGACACGGGGGCACGATCACCGCCTGGCTCGGAGACGGATGTGAGGCGGTGTTCACCTCTGCGACCTCCGCCATCCACGCCGCCCAAGACATGGTCACATGGGTGCACCGTGACAATGGCCGCCTTGGACGGGTCTCCGACATTCACGTCAGAGCCGCCGTCGATGTTGGTTCGATCGCTGGTCTGGCCCAGGCCACCCATGAACTGTCGGATCGTGCGCTCCCTGGCACCGTGACCATCTCGGACCGGGCAGTGGCAGCTGCTGGAAGCTGGAGCGAACGGCGAGATCCGGCCGATGGGTTCTCCACGATCGCCACGGACTCGTTCGCCGATCTCTTCCCAGTGCCGCCCCCCTACGACGAAACGGCTCCGGAGCTGCTCGGCCGTACGACTGAGACCGCGTCGTTGCTCGAACGTGTGCCTCAAGTGCTCGAGGGCCGAGGGTGTGTCGCCGCGCTCGGCGGGCCTCCGGGAATCGGCAAGTCGAGCCTGGTCGGCGCCGTCGCCGGCCGACTCGCGGCACAGGGCTTCGTCGTGCTCGCCACCGGATGCTCCGAGGTGCCGGGACGGCCCTACGGCCCGATCACTGGGCTGCTCGAACGGTGGATCGATCACGTCCCCGAGTACGACCTCCATCTCGGGGAAGGTGCCGAGGCGCTCACGCTCATCTCAGAGCGTCTTGCCGCACCGACGCAGGGGCGCTCGGTGATACTCGGTGACGCTGAAGCCGATCGGGCGCGACTCGAGCGAGCGATCGTCGCCTGGGTCGAAGAGTTGGGCGCTTCGGCACCGACGGCGTTGGTCATCGAGGACATCCAGTGGGCCGGTGCCGCCACTCGCAACGCCATCGAAGCCGTGGCTCGGGCGGCACGGTCCACACGAATCCTACTGATCACCACCTCACGCAACACCGACGGATCCGGCTTCACACCCAGCCAGGTCGACGTGGCGCTGGCGTTGGCGCCGTTGGCGAGCGAAGCCGCCGAGGCGCTGGTTGCGCGTACGGACCCGACGCTCTCCCCCGCCACGGTGAGCGAACTGGCTACGCGTGCGCAAGGAAACCCGTTGTTCGCCGTCGAGTTGGCCCGCCACGGTCGGGCGGAGGACGGAGGCGCGATCCCTGCATCCCTTCAGCAGACGATCGCCGACCGCATCAGGCTGCTCTCCGAGCAGACCTTCGATGTGCTGACGGCATCGGCGGTCCTGGGCGACCGCGTCGAAGTGCGGGTTCTGCGGGAGATGCTCGATGCGGGCGACGTGCTCTACGACGCTCTCGACGATGGCGTGCGTACGGCGATGCTGACGGGACCGGACGAGGGGCTGACCTACAGGTTCGCTCATCAGATGGTTCGGACGGTCCTGTACGAAGGAATCGGTGCGGCCAGGCGGGCTCGTCTGCACGAGCGGGCGGGGCTGGCACTCGAGGCGCTCGGTCGAGATGCCTCAGCAGCCGCATTGGCCGATCATTTCGCATCTGCTGCACCGCTTGGGTACGCCGACAAGGCAGCTCGATACTGTGAAGCGGCAGCGAAGCAGGCGGTCGAGACGTTTGCGATGGCCGAAGCGGCCGAATGGTACGAACGAGGCATCGGGTTGGTCGAGCGAGATGAGCACCTGCGTGCCCGCCTGCAGGTCGGCTGGGCGTCCGCCGCCCGCCAGGTCGGCGTGCCGGGCTGGTCCGAGCCACTCACCGAGGTCTGCGCGGTTGCCGACCGTCTCGGGGACGGCCGACTGCTCGCCGAAGCGGCGCTCGCCGGATATCGAGGGACGTTCACCCAGGCGCTGCGCGTCGACGACGAGAAGGTGGCCCGGCTGCGTCGTGCGCTGGACCTCATCCCGGATGAGGAGGTGGATCTCCTCAGCCGTGTGCACGCCGAATTGGGTCTCGAGCTCGAGTGGGCACCCGACGCAGGGCTTGCTCGCCGTCACAGCGACCGTGCGCTCGAGCTCGCCGAGGTGTCCGGCGACGACCTGATCGTGGCGATGGCGCTCGCTCACCGGTTGTGGACGCTGTATCACCCGGCCGCCCTGAGGGAAGAGGCCACCGAGCGGCTGCTCGACCTGACCGCCGCCGAGCGGCGCCCCATGCTGACCCTCGAAGCCCATGGAGCCGCCTCGTTCACGGCGATCAGACGGGGGGATGCCGAGGCTGCGGAGGAACACCTCTCCAATGTGATCCGCTTGGCCAACGACATCGGAGTTCCGCTGGTGCACTGGTTCGTGCTGCTCAGGATGTGGCCCTGGGTCCTGGCGTGCGGGCGTTACACGGAGGCGGAGCAGATGGCCGAGGAGATGTACCGGCTCGGCCGCTTGACAGACCATCCGGATGCCGAACAGGCGTATCAGACGCATCTGTTCTGGCTGGGCTTCGACCGGAGAGACCGTGAGCAGACTCGCCAGGTGATGGCGGCGATGGTCCCTTTCGCTCGGAAGGTCAAGCCCATCGCCTGGCCATCATGGGCGCACGTGTGCGCCGACGCCGGCATGTTCGACGAAGCGCGAGATCTGTGCGGGCTGATCGAAGAGCTACCGCTCGACGTCGAGCGTGCCGATCAGATGTTCCTGATGCGGCTCTACGACCTGGCCGTGGTCGCCGAGGCAGTGGGCGACACCGTTCTTGCTCGGCGCCTCCGTCCGTTGATCGAGCCGAGGGTGGACGCCCACGCCAACATGACGTTCGCCACCTATGGCTCGATGGCACGAGCCATGGGGCTCGTCTGCGCCGCAACAGGGGACGTCGACGCTGGCCGTGGGTGGCTCCGTCAGGCCGTCGACTCGAATCACCGAGCCGGAATCAGAGCGTGGGAGGCTCGGTCGCTGGTCGATCTCGCCCGGTTCGATCCGGAGGGCAGAAGTGCCCATCTCGCCAGGGCCCGATCGATCGGCGAATCCTGGGGACTGCCCGGCGTGCTCGACCACATCCGACAGTTCGAATCCGACTAGGCCCGGGCGCCCCGCCTGGAACCTCGGCCGTCGCCGCCGTCAGTCGGTTCCCGTCGCAGCCAACGAGAAAGCCCGTGGTCTACCCGGCCCGTCGAACACCCCGATGTGTATGGTCCGGCCAGAAGGGAGACGGTTTCATGGCCAAGACACGCGTTGCAATCATCGGCGGAGGTCCCAGCGGGATGTCGACGGCCTACCACCTCACGTCGTCGCCGGAGCTGCGAGAAGCGTACGAAGTCACCATCTATCAACTCGGATGGCGGCTCGGCGGGAAGGGCGCCACAGGGAGGGACGAGACCCGGAACTGGCGAATCGAAGAACATGGGATCCACGGATTCTGCGGGTTCTACTGGAACTCCCTCCAGATGATGAACGACTGCTACGAGACGATGCAGCCCGAGTGGAGCCAGGGACCAGGCGAAACGCTGCCGCTCACGATGGAAGAGGCATTCTTGGGATCGTCGTGGGCCGCCCACCCCGAACAGGTCGACGGAGTCTGGGCGCAGGAAGGACAATGGCTTCTCTCTCGCGGTGAGCCACTGTGGGAGCGCGACGCAGACGCCTGGCAGTCCGTCCTGACTCCCGAGAACGCCATCCGCGGGCTGCTGATCGAACTGAGCCGGCGAGGACGCAAGCCCGACGCCGAGCACGACGCCTCGGATCTCCACATCGGCCACCACCGCCACGACCGCCACATGAGCAAATTCCACGAGTTCCTCGACAAGGCGATCGGACGGATCGAAGGGGTCGTGGCTCACGAAGCCATCCCGATTCTCGAGGCGGCACTCCGCGAGGCCGAGGACGTGATCGAACTGCTCCAGAAGTCGGCGGTCGACCACGCCCACCTCCACAATGCGTTGACCACGTTGGACTTCCTCGCGGCGCTGGTGCGAGGACTCCTCGCCGAGGATGCCGGTGGGACGCCACTGCTGTTCCGAGAGTTCGATCAGATCGACGGAATCGACTACCGCCAATGGCTCCTCGACCACGGCGCCGATCAGCACACGGTCAACGCCGCTGTGGTGGCTCCGCCCGCCATGATCCTCTTCCCGACTCCAGACGGCGACACCTTCCAACCACCGACACTGTCGGCAGGCGTCTATGCGGCCTGGGTGGTGCGCAACCTGTGCCTCGCAGGAGACACGTTCTACTTCTTCGCCGCCGGAACGGGAGAGACGGTCATTCGCCCCGCGTATGAGACGCTCAAGTCACGCGGCGTGAAGTTTCAGTTCTTCCACAAGCTGGAATCTGTGGGGGTCTCCGAAGCGGACGGCGAGAAGACGGTCGATTCGCTCACGTTCACCGTCCAGGCCCAGGTCAAGGGTGGCAAGGAGTACGACCCGCTCCTCCACGTCTTCGGGAAGGCGGACAGCTTCCGGGTGTGGCCGAACCACCCTCTGTACGACCAACTCGAACACGCCGACGACCTGCAGGGAATCAACCTCGAGTCGTGGTGGGATCCGGTACCCGACGGCGCCACCACCAAGCACCTCGAGCGGGGCGCTGAGGGCGAGGGCTTCGACGTGGTGGTGTGGGCGGCGCCGCCTCCCACCCTGCGCTACTCGGGAGCGGCACTGATCGACCCCGAGACCGGTTCGAAGAACCTGATTCGAGCTTCGACGATGGCGAGCACGCCGACCATGGAGTATCAGATCTGGACCACGGTTCCGACCACCGGCCCCGACAACCGCACGGCGGGTGGACGAAGCACGTCGCTCGGATGGCCCGAGCTCAACACCGGCCCTGGCGTCACGTTCCATCGGTATGCAGCCGCCACCTTCCCGAACCCCCTCGATGGCGTCGTGGACTTCACCGACCTGATGAAGTTCGAGATCTGGCCGGAATCGGATCGCGCCGAAGGCCTGATCTACTTCTGTGGGCAGTTCGAGGACATCGACCTCGTCGCGGACCCGTCGCTCGACGATCCGACGACGCCGAGTCGCGCCCTCGAGCGGGGATGGGGCGAGGTTCTCCAGACTCAACGACGGATGGGAAACGTGGTTCCGGGAGCCCGGGTGCCCGAGGGAAGCCGCACCGATCCGGCACTGGCCGACGCCGACCTGTTGTGGGCGCCGGAGGGTATGACCGGTATGGAGCGGGTGCGATACCAGTACCTGAAGGTGAACATCGACCCGCCGGAGCGATACATGCAAGCCCCGCCGGGAACGGCGGGAGAACGGTGCTACCCGTGGGAGACCGACATCGCCAACCTGGCAGTGGCGGGCGACTGGGTGTACACCGGCTTCAACTCGGGCTGTTTCGAGGGAGCGGTGATCGGGGGCGCGCTTGCGGCGTTCGCCGTGTCGGGCGAGAACAAGCCGAGCACGATTCCAGGCTTCACGTTCCTCCATCCGGAATCGACCAAGCAGGCGGATGAGGCCGCGCCCATGGCGCCCCTCGATCTCGCCTTGGCATCTGCCCGCAGCAGCGCGGTCACCGGATAGCTCCGTGCCGCGCGATGAAGGGGAAGGGGTCGATCCATCGGCACTTGCGCTGCAGCTGATCGTCTACGTCAAGGGCGCCGCCCCGCAGGATTCGGGCGCCGAACCGTTCAAACGCGGTCATGATTTCGCGATCCATGCGCTTTCATCGGTTCCCGAGGCTCTCGACGTCGGCCTCCATGCCGCTGCGGCCGGTTGCGCAGTGGGCCTCGGCCTGGGTGACGTCCTCATCGAAGGCGACGATCGTTTCGGCACCCCGGTCGTGATCGCAGCCAGGCTGGCCGGAGCCGCGACACGCGGCGAGTTGCTGTGTGATCCACTCGTCGCCTCGCTGGCACCAGACAGGGTGTTCGTCGAGGCCGGCACCTACTCCTTGAAGGGCATCACCGAACCCATGGTCGCCGTCCGCCCGGCAGGGGCCAGGGCGTGAAGAAACTCGTGCTGTGCTTCGACGGGACCGGCAACGAGTTCCGAGGTCACGGGAACACGAACGTGGTTCGGATCCTGGAGGCGGTCCGGGACCAGCCGACCGTTGTCTCCTTCTACGACGTGGGCGTGGGCACGTTCTCAGATCCAGCTGCGTCCACCGACCTTCGCAAGAAGTGGACGAAACTCCAGGGCCTGGCCTTCGGCTTCGGAATGAAGCAGAACCTGAAGACCGCCTACGAGTTCCTGATCGACTTCTGGGAGCCCGGTGACGAGATCTACCTG
>CBDTYK010000069.1:0-6345 GCA_965364595.1 uncultured bacterium | reverse complement strand
CTCGCGCAGAGTTCTCCACGATTCTGTGGCGCGCCTATGGCTCGGTCGCATCGACAACCGTGCCTGCGTTCACAGACGTCCCGGCCGGCCAGTTCTACACCGACGCCGTGGCATGGATGATCGACAACGCCATCACCACCGGGACATCTGCCACGACGTTCTCGCCGAGCGATCCGCTGACCAGAGGTCAGGGTGTCACCTTCCTGTGGCGTGCGGCAGGGGAGCCCGAGACGTTCAGCCTCAACATCTTCCACATCAACGACCATCACTCAAACGTCGAGGGAGATGACATCGGTCTCGACATCGGTGGTTCCGAGGTCGAGTTCGAGCTTGGCGGATTCGCCCGGGTGGCGCAGGCGATCGAGGAACTCGAAGCCGAGTACGCCGGAGGCAACAACGTCAAGGTGCACGCCGGTGACGCCATCACCGGAACGCTGTACTACACCTTGTTCGCAGGCGAGGCCGATGCAGCCGTCATGAACACCGTCTGCTTCGACATGATGACCCTCGGGAACCACGAGTTCGATGCCGGCGACTCGGGTCTGGTGACGTTCCTCGACTTCCTCGCCCAGGGCAACTGTGACACGCCGGTGCTCGCAGCGAACGTCGTTCCCCAGCTAGGCACACCGTTGGCTCAGACGTCGCAGACCGACTACATCCAGCCGTACACGATCGAGAGCTATGGCGAAGAGCAGGTGGCGTTCATCGGTATCACGGTCGCGCAGAAGACCCGGGTCTCGTCGCAGCCGCTCGACACGACTCAGTTCCTCGACGAGCTCGAGACTGCGCAGTCGTACATCGACGAGCTGACCGATGACGGCATCGACAAGATCGGGCTCGTCACGCATTACGGATACCAGAACGATCTCGACCTCGCTGCGGGATTGTCCGGCGTCGACTTCGTCATCGGCGGCGACAGCCACACCCTGCTTGGCGACTTCGAGCAGTACGGGCTCTCGCCGCAAGGCCCGTACCCGACGCAGACGACCAACGCCGATGGCGATCCTGTTTGCGTTGGTCAGGCGTGGCAGTACAGCAATGTGGTCGGCGAATTGAACGTCCACTTCGACGGTGACGGCACCGTGGTCGACTGCACGGGAGATGCCAACCTGCTGCTCGGTGACGTCCTGGAGAACGAGGATGGCGTGTCGCAGGCGGACATCGACGCAGCTCTCGCGGCTGACGACCAGCTCTACTCGGTCGAACCGGATGCCACGGCTGCGGCGATCATCCAAGCCTTCTCGGCGGATGTCGACGTGCTCGCTCAGGAGGTCATTGGAGCAACGACCGACGACCTGTGCCTCGCGAGGTTCCCCTCTGACGGGCGCAGCCAGATCTGCACACCCGAAGAGGTTGCGAACGGTGGAGACATCCAACAGTTGGTCACCGACGCATTCCTCGCCCGGGCATTCAGGGCCGACATCGCGTTGCAGAACTCCGGTGGTGTGAGGATCGACATCCCCGCCGGGGACATCACGATCGCCGACGCGTACGAGCTGCTGCCGTTCGCGAACACGCTGTACGAGCTCGAGATGACCGGCGCTGAAGTCGTGCTGGCTCTCGAGCAAGGACTCGGCAACGTGCTCGACGCCGGCGGCTCCACGGGTGCCTACCCCTACGGTGCCGGCATCCGCTGGGACGTCGATGCCAGCCAGGCGTTCGGGAACCGCTTCTCGAACATCGAGGTGAAGCCGAAGGGAGCGACCGACTGGACGGCGATCGACACGGCAGCGACGTACGTCGTGGTGGCCAACAGCTTCATGGTCGGAGGCGGTGACGGCTACGCCGTGCTGGCCGACGTCAACGAAGACGGACGCGGGGTTGACACGTTCCTCGACTATGCACAGTCGTTCATCGACTACGTCGTCGAGGACTCTGCGGGGACGATCTCCAAGCCCACCGATTACTCGACCCAGAGCTACATCCCGGCTCCCTGAGTCGGACAACCTGCGAATCCGGGGGCCGGTCGTTGCGACCGGCCCCCGGTCGCGTCCGTGCTTGTGACGAGAACGTCGATACTCCAGCAAGGAGACACGTCGATATTCCTGCATCAGCGTCACAAGAACGGGTTGGTGAGTAGAGCGAAGAAGCTCAAGGCGACCGGGCGGTTCGCCGACATATCGTCGATGGCTCTCAACCACCGTTCGATGCTTCGCTCGGCGTCTCTGATGCTGACCGTGGTTCTCGCCGTCCTCGGGGCGTCCGTTGCGAGCGCGCAGGCCGGCTTCGAGGACGTCCCCGCAGACGCCTACTACGCCGACGCCGTGCAGTGGATGGTCGAGGAGGGACTCGCGACCGGAGGAGTGGATGGTGCCTTCCGTCCGGAGGAGCCGGTGACGCGTGGCGAGACGGCCGTGTTCCTGTGGCGACTCGTCGGCCAACCGGACGCTCCGGTTCACCGCTTCGTCGACGTCACCGTCGGCTGGCAGGACGACGCCGTTTCCTGGATGTCGGCGGCAGGCATCACCCAGGGGGCGACACCGACGACGTTCGAGCCGAACGGAATCGTGACCCGCGGAGCGCTGTCCGTCTTCCTTCACCGTCTGGCGAACGAACCAGACGCCCCGCCCCACCAATTCGGTGATGTCGACAGCCCGGTCCTCCAAGCGCCGGTTTCGTGGATCGCCGCTACCGGGATCTCCGCCGGAATCGCACCCGGCGAGTTCGGCCCCGACGTGCCGGTGAGCAGGGGCCAGATGGCCGCCGCGGGCGTCCTCGAGGTTGAACCGGATGCCCCTACCCCGACGCAACCCGAGGTCGATGACCCGCAGCCGACGTCGGTCACGACACTCATCGCCAGCCCGACCAGTCCGAGAGTGTCGGAGCGAATCGAGGTCCGCGGATCGGGATTCGAAATCGGCAGTGTGCTGGTGACCATCGGAGATGAGGTCGCAGGTGTCGCGGAGACGAATGCCAACGGCGCGTTTGTCCTCTCGATCGAGGTCCCTGAGATCGATCCCGGCATCCAGACCGTCGCTGCCGTGTCGGACGGCGAAGTCACCGCGTCGACCCAGATCGATGTCCGGCCGACCGCCCCGTCCTCCAACCTGCTGGCGGTGCTCGTCCTGTTCGTCGGTGCCGCCGCCGCCGGATGGTGGTGGTGGCGGCAGCGCCAGCGCCCGGCCGCGGAGACGACCGCCGAGGTGGAGGAGACCACCGAGGATGAGCTGTCGGCTCCCGCCCGAGTCGAGCCGAGGACTTCAGATGTCTTCTCTGTCGCCCCCGTCGCCGCCGGCACGCTCGACACGATCGCCAAACTCGACGGCACGCTGTGGGCGACCGCCCAGATCGATTTCGACGGCATCGGCCACGCCATGGTGCTCACTGCGACCGGACGCGGCCAGGACTGGGACGTGATCGCCGACCTCGGACCCGGGCACATCGACGCCGTGACGGTGTCCGAGCGAGACGCCGTGGCGATCGGCTCGAGATTCGTGTTCGACGAGCTCGGTATGACGCGTCGCGCAACCATGTGGCATTCGAACGACCTCCAGTCGTGGATGGCGATCGGCCTCGCAGGTGAATCGTTCGAGGAGGCATCGTTCGATGGCGTCGTCGGGGTCGGCGACACGCTCGTCGCCCACGGGCGCAACGCAGAGGGCCCATGTCTGTGGTCGGGGTCCGACGATGGCTGGACCGCCAGCCAGATGCCCGGCCCGGTCGATGTGGTCGTCGCCACGGATCACGGCGCTTTCCTGTTCGGGCGCAACTCCGAGCAACGAGAGGGCATTGTCCTCGCGTCGGCCGATGGACGGGACTGGGACACCAACTCTCACCCCTCAACAGCGCTGTTCGGCTCATCGACGGTGCTGTCCGTCGTCGATTTCCAGGGTGGCCTCGTTGCCGGTGGGTACGACAACCTCCGAGGCTCGGCAGCGGTGTGGGTGAGCGACGACGGCGTGCAATGGCATCGCAGCCCGATGGAGTTCGGTGACGACACCGGCATCGAGCACCTCGTCGTCGTCGACGGGGTTCTGGTTGCGATCGGCTCGATCAGAGCCTCTGCCTCGGGTGCCCGGAGGGCGCGCGTCGGTGTGTGGACATCGATCGACGCAGTCGAGTGGGTCGTGGCCGACGACGACGGGCTTGCCGTGGACGGTCGGGTCAACTCGATCGAGTATCACGAGCCGAGCGTCTACATCGTCGGCAGTCGAGTCCTCGAAGCCGAAGGTACCCCGGTCCCCGTCGTGTGGCGGTTCTTCGGGGCCGGGCTCCAGACGTCCGTCGGCTGACGTTGGGAACAACCGCCCTGACGATCCACCGTCGGAAGTGAGATACTCGTTCCTGACGGAAGGAGCGAGATGGTGGAAGTCAAAGACCTGGAGATGGGCCTCGGAGTCACGGATCGCATCATGGACCGGGTCCGTGATCTGGTGGGAGTCGAACATGTCTTCGGAACACCGATCGAACGGGATGGCACCACGGTCATCCCCGTTGCGAAGATCCGCACGGGCGGGGGCGGCGGGGGCGGCGGAGGCGGCGACGATCATGCCGGCGGCAGCGGTGAGGGCGGCGGTTTCGGCGTCATCGGCAAGCCGGTTGGCGTCTATGTCATTCGCGAGGGCCGGGTGGACTGGCAGCCCACGATCGACGTGAACCAGATCGTGTCCGGTGCCTTCCTGACCGCAGCGGTCTACTTCGTGTTCAACCGGGTGCGGAGCCGCTGACGAATCCGGGTCTCGCATCGACGACGCGCGACGCCCAGATGACACCGACCACGGATCCCGTTGTGTTGGCGACGAGGTCGAGCATGTTGTTGCCGTAGTCGCCGACACTGGTGTTCTCGAAGATCACGCTGCCGATGTACTCGATGATCTCGACGAACGCGCCTGCACCGGCCGCCATCATGATCGCGACGAAGATGGCCGCGCCGGTGCGGGCGACGCCCCAGCGTTTCGCCGCCTCGTAGGAGGCCCATCCGGCGACGCCGGTCGCCAGCGCATGGAAGACCTTGTCGTATCGGATGTCGCCGACCACTGCGGCCCCGTACAGGGTCCCTTCTCCCACCAACAGCACACCGCCTGCGAGGTTGCCGATCGCCGCCAGGGTCAGGGCCATCAGCGTCGAATCGGCGAACCGGGCTGTTCGATGGATCCAGCCGACGACGACCGCCAAGACGACGGTGATCGGGATGTAGTAGGAGACGAACGGACTGTCGACGGCGACGCCATAGATCCCGAATCCGATGACCGCCACCGCCAGCGTCACGATCGACCTTCGCATGGTGCTCGAAGCTAGTCGTCGAGAACTCTGGCCGGCCGCGTCGAATCCTGCCCTGCTGTCCCGTCTGTATGGCACGCAACGAAAGGGATGCACATGCGGAGAACGACTGCGGTGGTGCTCGCAGCGCTGATGATGGTGCTCGGCGCCCTGCCGGGGCTCGCCAGGGAGGCGACGACCGATGCTCGGGGTGCCGGTGATCGTGTGGCCGTGGATGTGGTCGATCGTCCGCTCGATCGCTCGGTTGACGTTCGACCTGTCGATCCGGTCCCGGTCGAAGTTGTCGACCGGCCGGTCGACCGGGTCAGGGATCGTGAGACCGATCGGGTGAGAGACCGTGAGATCGACCGATACCGGTGTGTCGACTTCGTCACCGATCGTCGCTGCATCGACGACCGGCACCCACACCTGAACGTCCGTCATCTGATTCAGCGGTTGATCAACGCCGGTGAATGGGAGAAGCTGTTCCGGCTGCTCCATCGGCTCGGGATCATCTGACGAGGAGGCCGTCACGCCGACCACCGGCTCAGACCAGGACACGACCACCGAAGAGGGGGTCGTCGCGCCGTCCGCCCATGCGCTCGACGCGTGGGTGGACGGCATTCGGCGCGGCTCCAACGATGCCTACCGCGCCGTGTACGACCACACGGCTTCGGACCTGTTGTCGTTCGCCAATGGGATGCTGCGGAACCGTACCGCGGCCGAGGACGTCGTCCAGCAGGCGTTTCTCGAGTTGGTGGCCGCTGCTCCGTCCTTCCGCGGAAAGGGGGAGGCGCTGCGGGTCTGGCTGTTCAAGTCGGTGCGCTTCCGCTGCCTCGATCAGCTTCGACGCGCTTCGACCCGAGAGATCCCGACCGATCGTGTTCCCGACGTCGGCGTCACAGACGAGCCGGTCCTCGAAATCGACTCGCGGCTGCTCGATGCACTCGATGAACTATCAGAGCGCCAGCGATCGATGGTGCTGATGCGCCACGTCGTCGGCATGAGCGGCGCCGAGATCGCCTCGGTCGTCGGACTCAACCGCGCCGCCGTCTACGCCGTGGTCCGGCGGGCCGAACGCAAGCTGAGGGAATCCGTCATCGGAGAGGAGACGCTGTGAGCAACCGAGACCCGTTGGACCAGCTC
>CBDTYK010000068.1:0-6350 GCA_965364595.1 uncultured bacterium | reverse complement strand
AGCTGCGGTAGACGTACACGCCACCGGAGCGTCCGAACATCGGTGTGTTCCTGGGTGTCGGCCCTCGGAAGGTGTGGCTTGCGGGGTCGTCGGAGAGGTAGGCCTCCGTCTCGTTGATCTCGACCGACGTCACGGAGTCGTCGACGTGTGTGGTGAGCACCATGCCCAGCAACCGTGGTGCCACTTCGTCGGCGGAGGCGCCGAGCCACGACGGATCAGCCGAGCTCATCCAGGAGGATCGCCTTGAAGGAGTGGAGACGGTTCTCGGCCTGATCGAAGACCATCGACCGGTGATGCTCCATCATCTCGTGTGAGACCTCTTCGCCGCGGTGAGCCGGCAGACAGTGCATGAAGATGGCGTCTCGCGCCATGTGGTCGAAGACTTCAGGCGTGATCTGGTATCCCGATAGGTGGCGGCGTCTGAGCTCGGCCTCTGCCTCCTGTCCCATCGACGTCCACACGTCGGTGTAGACGACGTTGGAGTCGGTCACACCCTCCACGAGGTCGGACGTGATGGTGACGTCGCCGATCGAACGAGCCAGCTCGGTGACCTCGGGGTCCGGTTCGTATCCCGGTGGTGCGACCACCCGGATGGCCGAGCCGAGCTTGACGGCGGCGAGCATGAGGCTGTGACACACGTTGTTGCCGTCCCCGACATACGTGATGGTCGCCTCATCCAGCGGGAAATGATCGGCGACGGTCATCATGTCTGCCACGGCCTGACAGGGGTGTTCGAGGTCCGACAGGAGATTGATCAGCGGAATCTCCGTGGCGTCGTCGATCTCGGTGAGATCTCGGTGATCGAAGACGCGCATCCCGAGCGCATCGAGATATCGGCCAAGGACACGACCCACGTCTGCGGGAGACTCACGAGAACCGAGACCGGTCTGATCGTTGCGAATCACGATGGGGTGGGCTCCGAGCTGGATCGTGGCGATGTCGCAGCTGACCCAGGTCCGAAGAGATTGCTTCTGGAAGAACAACCCGACCGAGCGGCCGTCGAGCGCCGTTCGGTAGTCGTTCGGAGTGGCTTTGACGGCCAGACCGACCTCGACCAGCGAGGCGAGCCGATCGGCGGGGGCCTGGGCGATCGTGAGAAGACTCATGCCTGCCCCCGCAACACTGCTCCCGTGGATGCGGCCGCCTCGATCATCGCCGAGCGCACGGGAGCGACCTCCTCACCCGACAGGGTGCGGTCGGGAGCTCGGAGCACGTAGTGGATGGCGAGCGACTTCCGGCCGTCCTCCAGGCCTCGGTATTCGTCGAAGACCTCGGCCGATTCGATCAGACCGCCGGCTGCGGCCACCGTGGTCGCCACCAGCTCGGCGGCCGGGGCATCACGGTCGATCACGAACGCCAGATCGAATTCGGATCGTGGGAACACGCTGGGTGTCTCCAACTGTGGCCTCGGTGTGGCAGACACCAGTGCCGGGAGGTCGAGCTCACCGGCTGCCACCCGTCCTTCGAGGTCGTAGTGCTTCGCCACACTCGGATGGACTTCCCCGACATGGCCCACCACACGCCCATCCAGGACGACCTCGGCGCACCGGCCCGGATGGAACCCCGGATATGGGCTGCCTCGCAGATCGATGTCGAGCTCGAGCACCTGGGCGAGCAGCCGCATCAGCGCAGTGGCGGTGTAGGCATCCGTCGGACGTCCGGAGCCACCGAGCTCGAGCCCACCTGAGACACCAAACATGGCGAAGCCCAGACGGAGAGGTTGTCCCGGGATCCGGGGATCGGTGGCATCGGGATCTCCGAAGAACACACGACCGGTCTCGAACAGGCCGCCATATGCGGCACCGTGACTGGCGTTGTACTGGAGCGAAGCCAGCAGACCCGGCAGCAAGGTCGTGCGAAGCGCGCCTTCTTCCTCACGCAACGGGTTCCGCACTCTCACGATGTTGCGAGCAGGATCCTGTGAGGGAAAACCGATCAAATCGAGATCGTCGGGATCCATGAAGCTCAGGTGAACCGCCTGATGGAGACCTGCACCGGTCAATGCCGCCCGCAACATCCGCTCGCGACGTTGTTCCGGGGTCAAACCGGATGCCGATCCACGTGGGAGGCTCTCGCCGAAGCGGTCGTACCCGTGGAGCCGGGCAATCTCTTCGACCAGGTCGATCGGACGCTCCAGGTCGGGTCGGAAGGTCGGCACCATCACCACGAGCGGGTCATCTCCCGACACCCGCAGCTCGAGCTTCTCGAGCAGAGTTGGCACATCGTCCGTGGGGAAGTCCCGGCCGAGGGTCCTCGTCACCACCGAGAGCGGCAGTTCGAGCCTGCGCTCGTCGACTGGTACGGCCACTTCATCGACCACGGCTTCCAGCACCGTTGCCCCTGACATCTCTGCAAGCAGCTGGGCGGCGCGCGACGACGCCCGCAGCGGGAGGCCGGGGTCCACACCGCGTTCGAATCTCGACGACGCCTCGGACCTCAGGCCATGACGCCGGGACATCCACATGATCGTGGGCGGATCCCAGGTGGCCGCCTCCAAGAAGACTCTCGACGTGGTGGCGGACACCTCCGAGGTCGCTCCTCCCATCGTTCCGGCAAGTGAGATCGGACCGGTGGCGTCGCAGATGACGAGGTCGTCATCGGTGAGCGTCCTTTCGACATCGTCGAGTGTCGTCATCTTCTCGCCGGCTTCGGCCCGGCGGACGATGAGATGCTCACCTTCGATCTGGTCGGCGTCGAACGAGTGCAGCGGGTGTCCGAGCTCGAGCATCACGTAGTTGGTGACGTCGACGGCATTCGAGATCGCCCTGACGCCAGCAACCCGGAGACGGTGCCTCATCCAGAACGGGGACGGGCCGATCTCGAGCTCCCGGATCTCACGACCGGTGAACCGGAGGCATCCGGTCGGGTCGGCGATGTCAACGCTGGTCGACGGTGTTCCCGGCACGGTCGGCAGTTCAGGTTCGACCATCGCATAGGGCACATCGAAATATGCCGAGAGCTCTCGTGCGATCCCCATCATCGACATGGCGTCAGGTCGGTTCGGTGTGATCGAGAGGTCGAAGACGACATCGGGAAGATCGACGTAGTCGGAGAAGTCGGTGCCCACGGGCGCATCGCCGTCGAGCACCAGGATGCCGGCGGCATCGTCACCGATCTCGAGCTCGCGCTCGGAGCAGATCATGCCGTTCGATTGGACACCCCGGATCTTCCTCCGGCCGATCTCGAACCCTCCCGGCAGGACTGCGCCCGGCTTTGCGAACGGCACGATTGCCCCGACATCGAAGTTCCAGGCGCCGCAGACGACGTCGACGGGGGTTCGGGCGTCGTCATAGACGACCTGGCAGAGCCGAACCTTGTCTGCGTCGGGGTGCGGTTCGACGCTCACCACCTCGGCGATGACCACCTCGGTCCAGTCCGGTTCGAGCACTTCGACCCCCTCGACCTCGTGGCCGAGCGACTCGAACGCCTCTCTGATCGAAGCGACATCTTCGGTTGGAAGGGTGATGTAGTCGGCAAGCCAGTTGAGCGAGACCCTCATGTCGCTCCTCCGTCGCTCTCGTCCCACGTCCCACGTCCTACGTCCTTCGGCTCGGCGTGTGACGTGTGACGTGTGACGTGTGACGGAATCATGTGAACTGCTCCAGGAAGCGGATGTCGTTTTCGATGAAGTGGCGAATGTTGTTGATGCCGTGGCGGACCATCGCCATCCGCTCGACCCCCATCCCGAAGGCGAAGCCCGTGACCGCATCCGCGTCATATCCGACGTGGGACAGAACGTTCGGGTCGACCATCCCGCAGCCGAGCATCTCGAGCCAGCCGACACCCTTGCAGACCCGACAGGACGGCTCGCCGCCATCACAGTTGAAACAGGAGACGTCCAGCTCGGCGGAGGGTTCGGTGAACGGGAAGAAGTGCGGACGGAACCTGACCGTCGTCGCCGGTCCGAAGTACTCCTTGGCGAAGTGGGCGAGCGTCCCCTTGAGGTCGGCGAACGTGATGTCGGTGTCGACTGCGAGCCCCTCGATCTGATGGAACACCGGAAGGTGGGAGGCATCGATCGTGTCGGAGCGGTAGACCTTGCCGGGGACGATCACGTGGACCGGTGGCTGGTGGTTCTCCATCCAGCGCACCTGCATCGGCGAGGTCTGGGTCCTCATCAGTGCAGAGTCATGGGGCCCGAACTCGAGATACATCGTGTCGGACTCGGCTCGGCTCGGATGTGTCGGCGGTGTGTTCAGTGCGTCGAAGTTGTAGATGGAGAGCTCGGCTTCCGGGCCGTCGGCCACGGCGTAGCCCAACGCCGTGAAGATGTCGGTGATCTCGTCGATCGTCTGCTGGATGAGATGCAGGCTCCCCGCAGGTAGCCGGTACGCCTCGAGCGTCATGTCGACCCGGTCATCGGCCAGAAGGAGGTCCGCAGCCTCGCGTTCCAGCTCCGCTCTGCGTGCCTCGATCTGCGGAACGATGGCCGCGCGTGCCGTTTGGATGGCGCGGCCGACAACGGGCTTCTCCTCGTTCGAGAGCTTCCCGATTCCGCGTTGGAGCTCCGCGAGCTTGGACTGACGTCCAACCAGCTCCGCCTCTACGGCTTCGAGCTCGTCGAGGGAGCCGGCCGCCGCTACCCGAGATTGGGCGGTTGCGACGATCTGATCGAGTTCTTCCATGTGTTCCTGTGGCCGGGCGCCGTCACGATAGTTGTGGCAGGTGTCGGTCCCGAACCGAGTTAGCGGCTCCGCCCGTCGTCTGATCGCCGGGCGAGCATCAGCTCGTACATGCAGATCGCGCCCGCCACGGCGGCATTGAGACTCTCGATCTCACCGATCATCGGGATGGACACCGCGAGATCGGCTTCGGAGATCGCTGCGCTGGAGAGACCGTGGGCCTCATTGCCGACCAGCAGGCAGACGGGCCGCCCGACAGGAACGCGGCTGCGCACCTCATCGAGAGGAGTGCCGCCTGCCACGACAGTGGCGATGGTGAACGAGTCCCCGGGCGCTCCGGTGCCGATGTCGGTCCTGAAGTGTCCGCCGGCCGCGGCGCGGATGACCTTCGGACTCCAGGGATCGACAGCCTCCGGGGCGAGGACCACTCCGAATCCGAACGCCGCCGCGGCCCGGATCAGCGTGCCGGTGTTGCCAGGGTCCGATGTGTCGAGCCAGATGCGGTCGCCTTCGACCGTATCGGGCTCGGGAATCCGGACGATCGACACCGGACCCCTCGGATTGTCGGTGTCGGCGACCTTCCGCAACACACTTTCGGTCACAGGGATCCAGCGGGCCCGAGCCTGCTCGGCGAGGGATCGAGCGTCCGGATCCTCGTCGAGGCCGAACACATCGGTGACGGCCGCTCCCGCGGTGACCGCCTCGGCCAGGATGTGAGGGCCCTCCAGCAGGGTTGCACCTGCCTCCCTCCTCCCCCGAGCGCGGTGAAGCCGGGCAGCTCTGACCACGTGTTGGTTTCGGGTCGAGCTGACCGGCTCCATCTGCTTCGGTTCAGTTCTGCTTGGCGACCTCGACCAATTGGGCGAAGGCGTCGGAATCGTTGACGGCCAGATCCGCCAGCATCTTGCGATCGACATCGATCTCGGCGGCCTTCAGACCTGCGATGAACGTCGAATAGCTCATGCCGTGCTGCCGCGACGCGGCGTTGATCCGCTGAATCCACAGGCGGCGGAAGTCACCCTTGCGCTTCCGTCGGTGGTCGTAGCTGTCCTGCATCGCGTGCATGACCTGCTCGTTTGCGGTCTTGAAGCGACGACTCTTCGCACCCTTGTAGCCGGATGCCCTGTCGAGGACCTTCTTGTGGTTCTTCTTGGCGTGAACCGCTCGTTTGACTCGTGCCATGGTGGACCTCCCTGATCAGCTGCCGATGAGGCGCTTGACGACTTTGGCATCGCCCGGTGCGAGATCGGTCTCGCCCTTCAGACGGCGATACCGGTCGTTGCCCTTGGCGAGGTTCAGGTGCCCACGACCGGACTGCTTACGCCTGAGCTTCCCAGACCCTGTCTTCTTGATTCGTTTGGCGGCACCGCGGTGCGTCTTCTGTTTCGGCATGCGGTTCTCCTTCGGTGTGTTGAAGAGGCGAAACGCGCCTCCTGCGTGTCAATCCTTGGCTGGTTCTTCGGCAGGCGTCGACGACGGCTCCGCTACAGCTTCCGGCTTCGGCCGGTTCTTGAGCGGTGCAATGGTCATCACCATCTGCCTGCCTTCGAGCGAGGGAGCTTGTTCGATCTGCGCCATGTCCTCGACGGTCTCGAAGAGCCGTCTCAGCACGCGCTCGCCGTATTCGGGGCGCTCTCGCTCTCGTCCCCGGAATCGAACGGTGACCTTCACCTTGTCGCCCTCGCCCAGCCACTCTGCCGTACGGCGAGCTTGCATGTCGAAGTCGTG
>CBDTYK010000067.1:0-6384 GCA_965364595.1 uncultured bacterium | reverse complement strand
CCTCGAGACCACCATCGCGAGCGGCGTGTGCACCTCGGTCACGATCAGCAACGTCCAGTTGAACGGTGTCCCGCTCAGTCCGACGGCCAGCTACAACGTGACGGTCAACAACTTCCTGGCCGATGGTGGCGACAACTTCGGGACGTTCGCCACGATCACGGCCCCGAGGCTCGACGGTGGCAACGACCTGTTGGCGCTCATCAACTACCTGGGAACCTTCAGCCCGGTCGCGCCGCCCCCGACCGACCGTGTGAACGAACTGCCCTGATCACGGCGCGAGGGGCCCGACCGTCCACGGTCGGGCCCCTCGTCGCGTCTACACCCGGCGTTCCTGGTTCGGAACGCTGATCGCCATCACCTAAGGGTGAGGGCGCCACTGCCGACTGGAAACCCCTGCGAGAGACGCTCGCAGCAGACGATGACAGGGATGTCGGTCAGATGCCGTTCTTCGATGGAATCACCATCCATCCGGGACTGCTGAACCTCGCCATGGGGACGGCGGTTCTCTCTGTCGCGCTCTCAGTCGTCTTGTTCGTCGTCAAGCTGCACCACTGGCGCCGGGCACGCATCCTCGGGGTCCGTCGAGCCCAGTACATCGCTGCAGTCGGCGAGATCGTCGCCAGAGGCATCGATCAGGGCCTCGAGCGCGGCTGGGCACAGGACCCACTGTTCCACGACGTTCTCCTCCAATACGTCGACGTGGTCGCCGGCGACGAACGCGAGCAACTGGAGCGGCTCATCTCCGCCATCGATCTGCGCTATCGGCTGGTGATCCAGCTGAAGTCGTCGAGACGGACCTCCCAGCGGATGGCGGCCGCCGGCTACCTGGCGGTGATCGCATCGCCTGAGATCGAGTGGGCGCTGATCGAAGCCCTCGAGTCCCCCAACGCCGAGATCAGAATCCAGGCCGCCGGCGGCTTGGCCAAGATCAAGAGCGAGGCGGCCATCCCGCAATTGGTGCACATGCTGCTCACCGACACTCCTTGGGTCGCTGCCAGGATCGCCGACCAGCTCGTCGCGTACGGCCCGGTCGCCGTGCCGTATCTGATGGAAAACGTCAGGGACGAGTATCGCGGTCACCTCGTCGACCCGCGGATCCTCGCTGCAGCCGTGCGCATCCTCGGCATGATCGGGGACCTCAAGGCGGCACCGGCGATCGAGCCGCTGCTCGAACACCCCGACCGGGAGGTCCGGGTAGCGGCTGCGGCGGCCCTCGGATCTGCAGGAACCGGACACTCGATACCTCCGTTGCTGTCCGTTCTCGAGGACTCCGAGTGGGAGGTTCGAGCATCGGCTGCCTCTGCACTCGCTGCGTTCTCCGATGCATCGGCCACCGAGCCCGTGGCGAAGCTGCTCACGGATCGATCGTGGTGGGTTCGCCAGAACGCCGCAGCCGCGCTCATGGAGCTTCTCGGCGGCCTCGACGCGCTCATCGCCGCCCTCGAAGGCGATGACGCATACGGCAGAGATGCAGCTCTCCAGCAGCTGGGCCTCAACGGTCAGATCCGGGCAGCTCGAACGGCGGTGTCTGATGGTGTGGCCACCGAGCAGCAGCTGCGACTCGTGGCTGCCGTCGATCTCCCCAACCCGATTCCGCTCAGCCAGCGCGAACAGTCGAACGACTCACCCGAAGCGACCCCGGACGAGCTCGAGCCCCTGGAAGGGCCGGAGGCAACCGTCACCCAACTCTTCGATACGAGGGCTTCATGATCCTTGGTCTCGCGTCGATTCTCATCCTCGTCTACTTCGTGCTCATGGAGATACAGATGCTGGTGCTGGCCGTCCTCTCGGTGCGATCGCTGCGTCGAGACCGGCTGATCGAGAAGCACGGCCGTATCGACGACCTCCTGTCATCCGATCTGTCACCACCGGTGTCGATCATCGTCCCTGCCTACAACGAGGCCGCCGGCATCGTCGAATCCGTCCGATCCATGTCGATGCTCCGCTACGCCAAGTTCGAGATCATCGTCGTGAACGACGGATCGACCGACGAAACGCTCGAAGCGCTCATCGAGGGTTTCCGGATGGTGGAAGTCACCATCCCGTTTCGACACGAGATCGACACCGCAGAAGTGCGCGGCATCTATCGATCGACCCTCCCCCTCCCGATCCTCGTGGTCGACAAGCTCAACGGCGGCAAGACCGACGCCCTCAACGCAGGCGTCAACGTCGCCAAGTACCCCTACGTGCTGCTGACCGATGCCGACGTCGTGATGGACGGCGAGTGTGTCCTCCGCGCGATGCGTCATGTCGTCGAGGACCGCCGCCGAACGATCGCGGTCGGTGGCAACATCCGGCCCATCAACGGGTCAACCGTCAACCGCGGGCGGGTCACCGAGACCCACATGCCACGCGGCCGTCTCGAGCGGATGCAGGTCCTCGAGTACATCCGGTCGTTCATCGGCGCCAGGCCCGGCCTGTCGAGACTGAATGGCCTCGTGCTGATCTCCGGGGCTTTCGGCATCTACCGGCGGGACATCATGGCCGAGATCGGCGGGTTCCGTGACGGGCACCTCGGAGAGGACATGGACCTGACGATGCGCCTCCACAAGCACATGCGTGACCGACACCTCGAGTACCGGATCGTCTACGCCGCGGATGCCGTGTGCTGGACCGAGGTGCCGACGAATCGTCGCATTCTCAAGAAGCAGCGAGTGCGATGGCACCGTGGGTTGACGATGGTCGTGAGGGACTTCAAGCACATGCTGTGGAACCCGCGATACGGGGCGCTGGGCATGTTCACCTGGCCGTCGTTCTTTCTCTTCGAGTACGTGGCCCCGATCGTTGAGGTCGCAGGCTGGATCATCCTGCCGTTCTCGGTGATCACCGGGGACCTGAACCTCGCGTTCGCCATCCCGCTGATGCTGTTCGCCTTCTTCCTGGGTGCCGTGAACTCACTGATCGGCCTCTACCTCGACGAGTCGTACGGCTACTTCTCATCGCCACTCGACGCCATGCGACTCCTCGGCCTGGTGTTTCTGGAGAACCTCGGCTTCCGGCAGCTGACGGTGGTGTGGCGCTTCCGATCCTTGTTCATGGGGAACAAGCCCCCCGAGTGGGGGAACATGGAACGCGTCGGCGTCGGAAGGCTCGCCGAGTCGGGCTGAAGCCCGGGTCGGGCTGGCGCCCGCCCCCATGGGCCATGAGCCATGAGCTTCGTGCTGACCAATCTCCGCATCCGCAGGGTTGTCGGGCCTTCAAACACCCGCAGTCAGATGCGTCCCAAGGCTCAACGCTCAAGGCTCACAGCACAGAAGTCGAAAGGCAGGTGGAGCCATCACCCCCGCTCCGAAGCAGGCGCGATCCAGAGGGATTCGGAGAGGGCGACGAGGGTGCCGTCTTCGGTCCAGAGCGCGCTTCTCGCCGCACGTTTCCGGCCGTCCCACGGGGCCGCGGAGGCCACCACGATCGCCGGCTGGCCGGGCTCGATCGCCGAGCGAACGTCGACGGTGAGCCAGCCTGTGAAGGCGAACCGTGGTTCGGTGTTCCCAAAGGCGACCGGGTAGCCAGGGGCGCAGTCGATCACCGCCCAGATGTGCTGTGGATCGACGGGACCGTCAGTGGCGGTCCAGTCCGGGTAGGCCATCGGCGCCGCCCAGATGCCGCGGTCGCCCACCTGGCCAGGGTGAGTGCGAAGCGTCCCCTGACGGGTTCCGCACGAGTAGCACGGAGCGATCAAGTCGGGGAACCCCATCTCCTCGGCCCATGCCCTCCCGGCGATCGCCTCACCCATCGACACGGGCTCGAGTGGATCGGTGAGCGGATCGACGGGATGCGACTCGAGCACGAGCTGTCCGTCCCTCGTGACGGTTGTCGTGTCGTGGTCGGTGGCCACGTCCAGGTCGGCTTCGAGTGGGATCGCAGAACGGAACCACACGCGTCGTGGCCGACCATCGTGGAGGAGTCCACCGGTGTAGCCACCCTGGGCCCGACCGGGTGCCCCCTCGAACCGGCCGTCGATGCGCAGAGTCACGACGAGACCGTCAGCGCCGGACGCACGCCAGACCCGTCACGCATCGTCCAACGCCCGCGTGATCTCGGCTTCGGTGAGAGGGTCGACGAGGACCCCGAGGTCGCCATCGAGAATCGAGTCGAGTTTGTAGACGGTCAACTCGATCCGATGGTCGGTGACTCGATTCTCCTTGTAGTTGTAGGTGCGAACCTTCTCGGACCGGTCGCCGGAACCGACCATCGAGCGCCGGGCGCCGGCCAGCTCGGCGTGACGGCGCTCCATCTCCGCCTGATACAACCTCGCCCGCAAGATCCGGAAGGCCTTCTCCTTGTTCTGGAGCTGGCTCTTCTCGTCCTGGCAGGTGACGACCAACCCGGTCGGCTCGTGCGTCAATCTGACGGCGGAGTCGGTCGTGTTGACCGACTGGCCGCCCGGTCCGCTCGAACGAAACACATCGACTCGCACGTCGTTCAGGTCGAGGTCGACGTCGACTGCCTCGACCTCCGGCAGCACCGCGGCGGTCGCCGTCGAGGTGTGGATCCGCCCCTGGGACTCCGTCTTCGGAACCCGCTGCACTCGATGCACCCCCGATTCGAACTTGAACTTGGAGTACGCACCCGTCCCCTTGACCGAGATGGTCACCTTCGAATAGCCACCCGCATCCGATTCCGAGATGTCCATCAGCTCGGTCCGAAAACCCTCTCGTTCCGCGAACCGCTGATACATCCGGGCGAGGTCACCTGCCCAGATCGCCGCTTCGTCGCCGCCGGCGGCGGCCCGGATCTCGATGAGCACGTCGCGGTCGTCGTTCTCGTCCTTCGGCGCAAGCGCCTTGTGGAGCTCGACCTCGAGTCGTTCGATCTCGATCGCTCGCTCCTCGGCGATCGCCATGAGCTCGTCACCGAGATCGGGGTCGGCCGCAGCCAGCTCCAGCGCATCGGTCCGGTCGGCGATCGCCTGATGGTGCTGTCGCCACAACTGCAGCACCGCGCTGATCTGTGAGTGTCGTCGACCCAGCTCGGCGAGCTTGTGGGGGTCGTTTCCGATGTCCGGATCACTGAGCGCCTCGGTGACCTCGGCGAACTCGACTTCGAGGTCGGAGAGCAGATCCGTGAAGCGGTCGTCCACGGTCAGCGGGCGTAGGCGTCGAGCGCCGCCTGCGGCAGTCCGCCCCGGTCGACGACCTCGGCGACGAGGTCGTCGTTCAGCGCAGAGAGCAGCGAAGTGACGGCAACTTCGATCATCGGCTGCTCGGGCTGGGCCGTGGTCAGCTTCTGGAGCCACAGCCCGGGAGCGGCGAGCAGTCGGGCGAACCACTCCCCTCCGTTCGTCCCGGACCATTTCAGGATCTCGTAGCTGATCCCTGCAACCAGCGGTATGCCGATCACGCGACTCAGGATGAGGACGGCCCAGTCGGCCCGCCCGACGATGGTGAACAGCACGATCGAGATGACGATGACCAACAACAGGAAACTGGTCCCGCAGCGAGGATGGGCGGGGTCATACCGCTCGACGGACTCGACCGACAATGGCTCACCAGCCTCGAAGGCATGGATGGCCATGTGTTCCGCTCCGTGATACTGGAACACCCGGGCGATCTCCTTCGACCGTCCCAGCGCCCAGATGTAGGCGATGAAGATCACGATCCGTATGACGGCCTCGAGGGTGGCGAACACGACCTCGGACTCACCGGAGACGGCGTTGGCGATCGCCGCCGGGGCGACGATGAACAACCCTGCGAACAGAACGAACGCCAGCAGCATGGACCCGGCGATCTCGAGCTTGGTCAGTTCCTTCTCTTCCTCACCGACCGACTTCTGCGCCGACCACGAAAGCGCCCGGAAGCTCAGCGTCAGCGACTCGCCGAGCACCAGGATCCCGCGGACGAACGGAACCTTCGCCCAGCGCGAACGAGACGACAGTTTGGGAAGGTCGTGGCGTTGGGCCTCGATGCTCCCGTCAGGCTTGCGGACGGCGACCGCCCACCCGCTCGGGGCGCGCATCATCACACCCTCGAGCACTGCCTGACCCCCTACGCTGAGGGGGTCAGACGGGATCTGTGGATCGGTTGACTCTGCCGTCATCGGATCGTCGAGATCCGAATCACTCGGCGGCGTCAGAGCCTGCGGAAGCTTCCGCCTTCTGGCGCTTCTTCGACTTCACCGGCGTGTTGGCGTACCGCTTCTGGAAGCGCTCCACCCGACCACCGGAGTCGACGAGCTTCTGGCGACCCGTGAAGAACGGATGGCACTCGTTGCACAGTTCGAGGTGCAGCGAGTCGGCGGTCGACTTCGTGACGAACGTGTTGCCACACGAGCACTCGACGGTGATCTCGTTGTACTGGGGGTGGATGTCGGCCTTCATGTCTTCCTCTCTGCCTCTCAGTTGCCGCTCTTGGCGACATCGTCGAGGAACTCACTGTTCGATGCGCT
>CBDTYK010000066.1:0-6450 GCA_965364595.1 uncultured bacterium | reverse complement strand
TGCTCGACATGAGCCGCTCGATGCCGCTGCGCGGGCACTGGCTCCCGGCCAAGCGGATGGCGCTCGCGCTGCACACGTTGATCTCGACGTCGTTCCCCGAGGACCACCTCGAGATCATCGGGTTCAGCGACTACGCCCGGCCGATGACTCCCGGTGACCTCGCCGAGGTCGATTGGGAACCGGTCTACGGCACCAACATGGAACACGCGTTCAACCTCGCCAATCGGGCGCTGGCGAAGCATCGGGACGCCACCAAACAGGTGCTGTTGGTGACCGACGGCGAGCCGACCGCCCACCTGGAGGGGGAGTACGTGTTCTTCCAGTGGCCGCCGGTGCGCGAGACGCTCGAGAAGACCTACGCCGAGGCGATGCGGCTTTCGAAGTCGGGTGTGACCATGAACATCTTCATGCTGGAGCAATCGCCTGGGCTGGTGTCGTTCATCGACCGGCTAGCCAAAATCGTCGGAGGTCGGGTCTTCAATGCCACCGGTGAGGAACTCGGTGATCTGATCGTCAGCGACTACGTCCGCCGCCACTGATTCCGTTCTTGTGACACAAACGACGATATTTCAGCAGTTCTCGTCACAAGAACGGGTCAGACCTCTGTGGCGTCGGCGGCGTCCACTCGTGCGGCGAGACCGTCGAGGTCACCGGCGGCAGGGATGTGATCCCAGACCTTGACACCCGCCAGCAACGTGGCGTACTGCTCGGCCTGACCAGGCTTCACGACCACTCCGATCGGGACGTCGCTCCGCAGCTTCGTCTTGTAGCTCTGGAGGATCGCTCGATGCTGGTCGCGCTCGAGGTCGAGTTCGAAGACGACACCGTGCGCACCCTCGGCCAGCTCGCAACCCTCTCCGGTCAGGATCGGACAAACGTGATCTCCAGGCCCGTGGCACACCATCACCGGGTGTCCCAGGTTCTCCATGAACTCGGAATCCTCCGGCTTCCTGCCGGTCGGTATGTCGAAGAGGATGTAACTCGCTGACTCGCTCTCCATGGTCGACCTCCTTTTGCTCAGCACGCCACGAACGCCCTGGCGCAACAAGAGTCAAAGGTCACCGGGCCGCGGCGTGCGTTCTCGGGTCGCCTGACCCCGGACATCGGCGTCAACCGACCCGAGAACGGACGAGTCGATAGGCGAGGCCGAGGGCGACGACGCCGGCGCCGATGCCCCAGGTGAGCGGGTCGACCCAGAAGCTCAGGAAGGCACACGATGCCAAGCCAGCCCACGACGTCCAGCGGGGGAAGCGGCGCTGCTCGTCGCTCAACTTCAGTGCTGCGGCGTTGGTGATCGCGTAGTAGAGCAGCACGGCGAACGCCGAGAACGACCAGGTCGCCCGGACGTCTCCGACGAGTGCCACGGCCGCGACGACGACACCGGTCAGCGCAACCGCCACCGTCGGTGACCCCCCCGGAGAGACCGTTCCCAGCGCGGCAGGCATGTCGTTCCGCCTCCCCATCGCCAGCCACACCCGTGACAGCCCCAGGATGAGGTTCAGCAGGACACCGAGCATCGCCACGATCGCCCCGATCTCGACGACCTGCGCCCACGGCTGGTTCACGATCGGGACGAGAGGCGCGGCCGAGCTCGAGACGTCCGCCGTCGGATCTGCGTTGAACCACGCCGTGACCGCGACACTGGAGTACAGGACAGCGGAGACGGCGAGCGTCGTGACGACCGCGCGGGGAATCGTGACCGCAGGGTCACGGACCTCCTCGCCCAGCGTGGCGATCCTCCCGTACCCCGTGTACGCGACGAACAGGAATGCAGTCGCAGCGAGCAGGTCGGTGAGGCCCCAACCGCCCTCCAGCGTCAGCCGGGAGCCTGTGAACACGGGATCCAGCCATCCGGCGACGACGAAGGTCGTCAAGGATCCGATGGTGATGGCGACCAGGACCGCGTTCACCATGGCGGTCCGGCGGATGCCGCTCAAGATGAGCGCCGTGACCAGGACGGCGGAACCAACTGCGAGCCCGAGCCGAAGAGCATCGTCGAGGCCGAGCAGCGCACCGAGATACCCGGCGAAGCCGAGGGCCGCCGTCGATGCGCTCGCCGTTTTGGCGATGAGGAACAACCACCCGGCCGTGAAGCCCCACCACGGGCTCAGGAACCGGTAGCCGTACTCGTAGGTGCCACCGGACACCGGGTGGGCCGCAGCCAACTGCGCACTCGAGAGCCCGTTGAAGGTCGCCACCAACGCTGCGAGCGGAACCGCGAACAGCACCTCCCGGCCGAACAGGCCGAAGGCGACCGCGATCGACACGAACACGCCGGTTCCGACGATCGAGCCGAGCCCGGTGACGACGGCGCCCCACAACCCGAGGTCACGATGCAACGAGTGGGCCGGCTGCGGGCGTTCAGACGTTGCATCCTCGTGATGGGCTGACTCCGGCTCGGACCGATCGGCCATTGCACTCCTGAATCGTGGGCGTGGCACGGTACCGTTTCCTGGCGTCAGGAGGGTGAACGGCTCTCCAGCCCGTCGGGCTCGGCAGCGTTGTCACGGAGGAGCGGACGACGGACGTTCTGCGCCTCGCCGAGGTGCCGACTCCTGAGCCTTCGCCGCGACACGTCCTCGTCGAGGTCGTCGCCACATCGGTGAATCTGTCGGACTGGGAAACGCTCCGTCGTTCGCCGGCGTACCCGCGTGTCTCGCCATCCACATCGATCGTGAGCTCGGACTCAACGAGGTTCCCGAAGCGCTGCGTCATCACGGCGAGGGCAGCGCATTGGGGACACTCGTGATCAGCCTCGCGTGACGAGGGTCACCACATCGGCCACGGGACGGCGGGACGATGGGTGGGGGGAAGCGGATGGGTCTTCGACGCCAGGAGCGAGTCGACGCGATGGGCAGCGGCGTCGGCCTCGGCTTCGCCGAGCATCTCGGTGATCCGGTCTCCGAGCCCGGTCCCGAGCGCCGTCTGGAGTCGCTCGACGGACTGGAGCAGCTCGGGTGGGATCGCCTGGCCGGCGAATCCCCACAGCACCGTCCGCAACTTGTTCATGGGGTGAAACGTCAATCCCTGGTCGATGCCCCAGACGCGGCCCGTTCCTACTTCCCGCAGCAGGTGACCGACCTTGCGGTCCGCGTTGTTGGCGACGACGTCGAACACGGCGAAGGGCCACAGCGACGGCTCCAGTTCGTTCTCGAACCAGGGGCGGGGGTCGAAGTCGAGGTCCTCGTGGAGGAAACGCTGCGCCGAACCGGGGCCGTGCACTCCGTCGGCTTCGAGGGTGAGTGGGATGATGTCCAGTCCCATCGCCGCACTCACCTCGTACGAGATGATCTCCCGGCGAGAGAGCGTCTGGTAGGGGAAGTCCCACAACGGCGACTCACCCTGGTCCGGCTTGTAGACCCACAGCTCATCGTCGGCGTCGCGTGCCAACAGGGTGGCGTTCGAGGCGTACGGCAGCCGCCCCACGACCTCGGTGATCTCCACGGACACCGTCATGTCAGTCCCGGTGATGGCCGTTGCTCGCAGCGCACTGGTGGCCGCCGGGGTCCATCGGCAGCTTGCACCACGGGCACGTCGGGCGACCCGCTTCGACCACGTCGATCGCCACCCTGGCCATGGCACGGAACTGTTCGGGGGCGATCACGAACGTGATGCCGTCCTCGCCTTCGATGTCTTCGACTGTGATGGTGAGCAGCTCCGAGGGAGCGAGGGCGATCGAGATCTCGCCGATCCGGAATCGCTCACCGTCGAATCCGGGGTCCTCGACGAACATCCCCTCGGCGATCAGCCGGTTGACGGCGACCTCGTCGGATGAGATCTCGTTGGCGTCGAGGATCGCAACCCCTTGGGTGGCGAGCGCGTTGATCTGGGTCTTCTCGGCGAGCATCGTGGTGACCTCGCCGTTGGCGGTCACCTGGAGGTAGAAGCGGCGCTGTCCCGGCTCGCCGATCGCGCCGGCCACGATCCGCTCTGCAGGTCCGAGGTCTTCTATGTCCATGTGAGGGGATCTCCGTTCGTGTTGACCGCGACCACGCGTGGGATGCCGCCGGGCGGGAGATCGAGCACGGTGACCGAGGCGGGGCTTGTCCCGATCCGCTGGAACTGGTCGAGTGGCGAGCCGACGTAGTGCGCCACGATCGACTTGATGATGTCGGAGTGGCTGACTGCGGCGACTGTGTCCTTCTTGTGGCGGGCGGCGAGCTCCTCACAGGCGTTGACGGCCCGTTTCTGGGCGTCGCTGATCGCCTCGCCGTCTGGAAAGACCATTCGGCTCGGCGTCATTTGGACGGTCCGCCAGGCTTTGAGCTTGTAGAGGCTCTTGAGGGTCCGGCCGGACCAGGCTCCGTAGTCGACTTCGATGAAGCCGTCGTTTCTGATCGGTTCGAGGCCGTGGACGGCGGCGACCTCCTGGGCGGTCTCCCACGTCCGTTCGATCGGCGAGGCGTAGACGGCCTTGATCTTGACCCCGGCCAGCCGCTGCGCCGCCGCCCTGGCGATCTCGGTTCCTCGCTCGCCGAGTGAGACACCAGGCAGCCTGCCGGTGAGTTTGGTGCCCGTCTCGGGCGTGGGGGCGTGTCGGATGAGGAGGATTCTTGCCATCGATGGCGAGGGTAGAGGCTCAGAGGGTCAACAGGAACGGGAGGCTACGGCTCAGAGGAGACGCTGCACCTTGGCGGGAGCGGTGAGATCGGGCCGGTTGTTCCGCACGCTGTTCACGTCGGAGTCGACGGCATGCTCGGCGATCAGCTCTTCGTCGATCGGTTGCAGCAGATGCTCGATCTCCTCGGGGTCCGTGAGATCCCGGTCGAGCCAGGCGTCCCACACACTCGGGTCCAACACCAGCGGTGTCCGCTCGTGGATCCCCTTGATGACCCCCTTCGCTTCAGCCGTGATGATCGTGGTGGTGCGAATGAACTCGCCGGTGTCGGGGTCTTTCCACGTGGACCACAGCCCCGCGAATCCCATCGGGTAACCGTCTGCGCGATAGACGAAATGGGGGGTTCGTCCCTTCTCCTTCGGCTCCCACTCGTAGAAGCCGTTGGCCGGGATGAGGCACCGCTTGCGGCGGAACGAGTCTCGGAACATCGGCTTGGTCGCCACCGTCTCGGAGCGGGCGTTGATCTGCATGCCCTTTTTGTCCTTTGCCCAGTGTGGGACGAATCCCCACCGCATGGATCCCAGCAGCCGTTCGGAGTCCCATTCGGCGATGGCGTACACCGGATCGGTCGGCGCCACGTTGTAGTTGGGCTCCAATGACTCGGTGGCGACCCGATCGACGTCGAAGAACTCGACGTAGTCGTCGGCGTCGCCTGCAAGCACGTATCGACCGCACATGCCTCGCGAGGCTATCAGCGCTGCTCGGGGTGGGCTCCGGTGACGATTCGGGCGATGTCTTCCAGGCTCGAGCTGTCGGGGTCGAAGTACGAGGAGTGGCCGTCGACCTCCTCGGTCGAGATCTCGATCGCTCCGAAGTCCTCGTGCGCCGGGTTGATCCCGTGCGACAGACCTTTCACGTCTCCGTCGGCGTCGGTGTTGCACGAGTCGGTGACCCACGACAGCGGACCGGTGATCGGGCTGACCACCCAGCGGAGACCCGTCAGCCATCCGATCCCGAGGGCCTTCTCGGGGCAGATGACGCTTCCGTACCCCGTGCGCCCCACCACGTAGTCGCTGTCCGATACCCCGGCGAACACCTGCGCTCCCGGTCCGAGCTCGGCTTCGGTGGCATGGTCGAAGCGGGTCCCCGGACTGCCAACCAGCACCAAGTCGTCGGCGGCGAGGCCACGTGACGCCGCTTCTCCCGCCAGCACCGTGCCATAGGAGTGGGCGACAACTGTCACATGGGCGTCGTCGGGAAGGGAGTCGACGAACGATCGCAGCTCGGACCCGTATTCGACAGCGCGACCCTTCGAGACCGCGTTGAGCAACTCGGGAGTGTCGTACCCCAGCCAGGCGATCACGGCCGTGCGGCCGTCGCGGGCAGCCGCCTCCAGCCACAGATTCCGTGCGCTGGTCGAGACTTGATCGTCGAAGTTCTCGATCGTGTTCATGATCCCGGGCACGACGACTGCGATGTGCTCGGCGGTGGTCACGTCCCCGAACACCTCGATCGCACGGCCGTCGCCGACCGGGTCCCAACCGAGCATCTGGCGTTCAGGGGCGAGGAACCGTCGGTGCAATGCGAGCTTCTGTGTGAGATGAACCAGCGCCATCGACTCCCACCACGTGCGCTCGGACCACGGAACGGCCTCGAGGTCGGCGATGGCCTCCGCGAGCGCATCGACGTGGTGACGGATCGATGTTGTCGTGGCGTTGATCTGATCGAGCATCCACGTTCGATCGTGGATCGAATCAGGCGACCCCGAGCCGGGCTGCTCGATCCGTGGCCCGGACAGGGCGGTCAACAGCGAGTCGAGCCGGCCCGCGAGGAGCCGATCCTGCTGGTCGATTGCCTCGACCACCCTCGACGCCGCGTCGACGGCGCATCGA
>CBDTYK010000065.1:0-6462 GCA_965364595.1 uncultured bacterium | reverse complement strand
TGTCAGCCACCTGCGCCTTCGACCTCGCCGGTGAGGAGATCGCCGATTGCCTCGATGAGATCGATGCCGAGGGCCTGGAGCCCGGCCCAGATGGCGACCAGTGCCACGATCGCCAGGGCGGCATTGCCGAGCAGCTCGGCAGTGTTCAGACCTCGTTCGTCGGCGTGGAGTTCCTTGATGAACGCCAGCGCCCGCTGGGTGAGGGTCGTCATGTTGGTGCCTTTCTCTCTCCAGAGATCGTCATGTTCCGAGCAGCAACCGTGGCAGTGGCGCCCCCACGAACAGGAGCATCACCGGGGCCAGGATCGCAATGGTAGGAATGAGCATCGCGGCTCGTCGCTTCGTCGCGGTCCGCTTGATGGACTCTCGTCGGGCCTCGCGCACGTCTTCGGACAGTGACAAGAGGCTGTCGGCGAGGTCGACGCCTCGCTCCTCGGCGATCGCGAGGAGGGCGTAGGTGCGGGCGCAGTAGGGCTCGGGGGTGGTGTGGGCGATCCGGTCGAATGCCTCGGTGACCCTGGCACCGGCACGATGGAGCCGGAGGGCCTCTCTCAGCTCCGACACGACGTCGCCCCGGCCGCGGCTGCAGATGGCCGACACCGCCGAGATCACGCCGCCACCAGCCCGCACCCGCATCGCCAGGAGTTGATTCACGGTGTAGATCTCGATGGTCATCCGGTTGCGACGGTCCTCGATCGCTCGCTCCAGCCGGCCACGCTGCCGCGTCGCGCCGACGATGAGCAGCAGAAACTCGACGCCGAGGAACTGGGCCACGGAGAGTCCGAGCAACGGGGCGAGCAGGAGAGCAGCGCCACCCCATGCTGCAACGTTGCCGAGCTGCCGGATTCGATAGGCGCCGAGGCGTTCAGATTCGGGAAGGTCCGGGAACAGGCCCGCCTGGCGGATCATGGCTGCGAGGCGACGATCACCCTGACGATCGATCAGACGGTCGAGACGCCTCGCCAGTGCATCGAGGATGGGACGGAAGACGCCGACGAGCGCAGATCCCGATGGGTAGCCGCCAGTGCTCACGGCACGGACGTCGGCGCTCCCACCGAGCGACGTCCGAGACCCGATCGAGTACGGCCGGACCCGGCTCGAGAGGCGTTTCGGGGCGGGGAAGACCAGCCGGACGATCAACATCACGAACACTGCTGAGAGCAACGCAGCGAGTGTGAGCGTCGGCTCCATCAGAGTGCGTCCTCACTGGCGGAGCCACCGAACACTCGCGTCTCCGGCGTGTCTTCGCTGAGTTTCGTCACGAGCCACATACCGAACCCGCTGAGCATCGCACCCACGAGCACGACGAACACTCCAGCACCGGACCGGTAGAAGTCGCGGAACGGTCCCTCCTGGAGCGTGATGGCGATCAGTACCAGCCACGGCAACACGAACACCGCCCGGGAGTTGATCTTCTGTTCGAGTTGCTGGGTCTGGATCTCCTCCATCGTCCATTGGTCTCGGGTGGTCGCCGCAGCCAGGTCGCGCAGGATCTCGGGCACGATGGAGCCTCCTCGTTCGTGTGCGAGGATCAGCACCTCGATGACGCGGTCGCTCGTCGGGTCTGCCAGTTCCTCCTTCACGATCTCCAGCGCCGGCACCATGCCGACGGTCCGGGCGAGGAACGCGAACCTGGAGAACGCATTGCGAAGTGGCTCGGGACCGCTGATCGCCAGCTGCTCGATCGCTCGCTGGAGCGACATGCCCGACGAGATCGAGGCGATGAGATCACGGAGCCCGTCCGGCCAGGCTCTCTGCACCTCCGTCATCCGCCGCTCTCGCACGCGTCCGAAGTAGATCCGGGGCACGAACGCCAGCAGAACGGCGGGCGCGAGCGAGACCGTCACAACCCCGGTGATGAGCAGCAGCAGAAAGAAGGCCAGGAACCCTGCACCCGCGGACGCCAGCACGAACTGCTGCGGCGTCAGATCCAGCCCGGCCTGGATCAGCCACTGCTGACGATCGGACACCTGTGGGGCCGACGTTCGGCGTGTCCGGTGTCGCGGGATGACGTTGGTGTACAGGCCGATGGCAAGCACGACGAACGCAGCCGTCGACAGCGCAGCGACGAGACGCATCAGATGCTCACTTGTCCATTCATCACATCGGCCAGCGACACGTTCTGGGGCAACATGCGTTGCAGGCGGCCGGTGAGTTGGTCCGGCGGCAATGCCCCGGTCCAGTACATCCCGGAGCCGAGCGTGTCACGTACGAAGAGGGGCTGGACCGAGAAGTCGTCGTGGAGCGACGGCACCACTGCGAGGATCTCCATCACCTGGCGCTTGATCGGGCCTTCCGACTCACCCTGCATCTCACGGTCGAGATGGACCACGAGATCGATCGAGCTGCTGAACACTTTGCGAACGACCGTCTCGGGGACGTTCTCGCCGGCCATCAGCGCTGCGTTGACGAGTGCAGCCAGGGCATCGGAGGCAGAGTTCGCATGGACCGTGCAGGCGAACCCGGTTCCGGCGTTCACGGCTCGAGTCAGCTCGAAGCTCTCTGCTCCCCTGACCTCGCCGACCACGATCCGATCGGGTCGCATCGCCAGCACGACCTTGACCAGGTCGCGCAATGTGATCGCCCCTGATCCGTCCAGACCCGGTGGACGTGCCTCGTAGTACGACCCGTGCACCAGCGGCACGTGGAGTTCGCGGACCTCTTCACAACAACGAATGCAGTGCGACGTCGGGGCGGCGTTCATGAGTGCAGCGAGCAGCGACGTCTTTCCGGCACCTGGCTGACCCGAGATCACGACGCTCGACGTCGTCTGCATGACGTGCTTGAGGAACGAGGCCGCTGCAGGAGACATCGAGTCGAACTCCACCAACGACCCCAGCGTCTCCTTTCGAAGGGCATATCGGCGCACGGTCACCGACGTCTGATCTGAGATCGGCGGGATGACTGCAGTCAGTCGAGCCGAGTTGTCCAGCACCCGTGCTTGGACGATCGGGTTGGAGGCGTCGAGACGTCGATCCGAACGTGCCAGCAGCCGGTCGATGACGTGCTTGTTCTCTTCGGCGGTCGTCGGTTCGTCGAGGCTGCGGAGCCGACCGGTTCCATCGATGTAGGTGACCCGTGCGCCCTCGATGAAGATCTCCTCGATGTCGGCTCGTTGGAGGAGATCGGTCAGCGGTCCGAACTCGGCGAGCGATCTCGTGACCCGATCGATCATCTCGCCGGGATTGCCGAGCGTTCGCTCGTCTCCGATGTGAGCTCTCCGCTGGTATTCGTCGACGGAGCGCGCCACGACCTGTCTGATCGCATCGATGTCGGTGTCGGCGTCGAGCCGCTGCTCCTCGACGAGTTGGAGCGCCCGGCGCCGGATGTCGAGATAGGCGTTGCCGCGTTGGGTCATGAGACGACCTCGGGGACGAATCGGTCGACCCATCGGTCGAGCGACTTCCGGAATCGGCCCTTGCCGACCAGGGTTCCGTCCCACGCAGCCCGCTCGACGGTGTCGTCGGCGGGGAGGAAGCCGAACGATGCCGGCTGGTACGTCCTGGTGATCTCTTCCACGAGCTCTCCTCGCCGGAACTGGTCTCGGGGCGATCTATTGATCAACACATCGACCGGAGCGCCTCCGGTGAGGCGATCTGCGTCGGCGAGCCAGCCGAGCAGTCGGGAAACCCCGACGGGCGTGGGAAGCCCGACGGCGATCACCCGATCGGCATGCTGAATGAGCCGACGTGAGATCCCGTAGCGCTCGGTCGCTCCGCCGAACCCCAGTGATTCGAGGTGGCTTCCGACGTTGAATACCACATGGTCGAACAGACTCGTCAACTCCGCAGCGAGATCAACGACCTGACCTGGACGCACCTCCGACCAATCGCTGACGTTCGGTAGGCCCGGCACGACGGCGATCGGCTCGACGAAGTGAACGACGCCGCTCACCGGGCCGGTTCGGTGCTCGAGCACGTCGATGGCCGTTCGGATGTTCGGGTGGATGGGAAGTCCGAGCCGCTGTGCCACCGAAGGATTGGTCTCGTCACCGTCGACGAGCACCACACGACGGCCCACCTCCCCGAGCCGCCCCGCGATCCCGATCGCGACCTCCGTCGTTCCGGTCCCGCCGGACGGACCGCCGACGGCGAAGATCGCCTGCTTTCGCCGTTCCAGGACCTCCGGAATCGGCGCGTCGGGGATCGACTCTGCCAGCTGCGTCGTGGTGACGGTCTCCGCTACCCGCGCGATGACCCGAAGGAACTCATCGGGATGAGCGCCGGCTTCGACGACGTCGGCCACGCCGCACTCGAGCAACCGATCCTTCCCGTCGGCGAACTCGGACGGGTCGTACACGCCCACGACTTCGCGGCCACTCGCCTTGATCAGTTCGACGAGCCTGGGCGTCAGAAAGGAACAGATGTCATCGATGAGGAGGACGTCGAATGCCTCGCCGAACAGGTCCTCTGGCCCCATCGCCGTAACACGAACGCGAGCCCCCCCATGGTCGGCCAGGAAGCGATGGAGGTCGTCAGACCAGTTTCTGGCGGACAGCGCAAGCGCAAGCTCCGTCTCCATCATGGCGAGGAAGACGCTGAAGACTCGCCGCCGCTCTGGCCCTCGTCGGGAAGCCGGTCGGCGGTGGGGGCGTCGGCGCCGGTCGACCGAACCACTTCGATCTGGCCGGAGTTCAGGGCTTGTGCGAGCTTGAGCGCCTGGATGTCGTCGACTGCGACGGTGATCGAGAACGACTGCGAGGCGGAGAAGGCCCCACCGGTGCGCTCGTTGTTCGTTGTGTCGATCACCTCGATGCCCGTGACGACGTAGCGGGCGACGTCGTCATCCACCCAGATGACGTCGACGCGATCCCCGACGCTGATGTCGCCGCCGACGGCGTGGTCGCGCCCGACGGCCAGAGCAATCGCTCGTTGATCGATCGGGTTGACCGACTCCACCAGTTCGCTCTCCACGAACATCTCGCCCGCTTGGATCGGCGATGACAAGATGGATCCTGTGATGGCGGGCACCTCTTCGGCCGTGACGAGTGGGGCGAGGACATCGTCGGAGCCGTTGAGCTCGACGTATTCGATGTGGACCGACTCCTGGATCGTCACGCCGGCATTGATGTCGGTGGCGGCGACGGCGACGAGGACCACGTCCTCTCTCGCTCTCAGAATCGCCAGGTTCGCGATGAACGCGAGGATGCCGGCCACGATCATGAAGATCTGGGCGGCCGAGGCTCGCGACCACCAAGGTCGTTTCGCCACCGGAAACGGCTCGACAACTCCCTCGACGTCTTGTGCGACCATGCTCCCTCCCCAGCCTCAGGACCTCGAGGAGCAGGCGTGCGCCACTCCCCGTCCTGGGACACTCCGGTCGCCGGTCAGGGTATCCGTACACTTCACGGCTGTGAACCCCCAATGTCGAGATGACTGAGCATGGCTGATTGGCCGTTCGATCCCCTCGAGGAACTCGCCCGCGAGCTCCGACAGACCGTTGGCGCAGAGTTGCGCGCCGAAGCTGAGATCACCGAGCAGGAGACCCATGTCGGGAGACTGCGAAAGCTGGGGATGGCGGACGTGGCGCGCGCCGCAATGCATCGGGGCGATTTGGTGTCGCTGATCACCGCGACACGCACGATCACAGGTGTCCCCGTGTATGTCGGGAAGGACTATCTGGTGTGCCAGACGCAGACGGAGATCGTCGACGCTCCGTTCGAGCGTGTCGTCATCAGGGTCGAACGGCGCCCTGAGGGCGGCCACGCGAACCGGGGAGGCTCCATCACGTTCAAGGCGAGGCTCTCGGAGCTCGAACACACGAGGGAGCCTGTGACGCTTGCCACGGCGGATGCCGCCCTCGAGGTGCATGGGCGGATCGCGATCGTCGCATCCGATCATTGCATCGTGGAAGACCCAGACGGCCCGCGCCTGCACATCCCGATCAGCCAGATTGCACTCGTGATCCGAACACTCCGGGCCGTCTGAGGTCTCGATCTGGTCACCGGTAGGCGCTGTTGCACCTCGTCCTCTCACCACCGGTTGTGAAGCGATTTCATGGCTGTCGCCCGCAGGAACCCGATCAGTCCTCGCCGGGCCCATCCCGCCGTGACGGCTTCGCCTCGTGGCCGGCCGTCACCGGCGCGTGCCGCGTTCGAGGATGGGACGGCGGGAAGTCCCCGCTGGAGCCGGTCGAATTCCGGGTCTTCCAGAGCTCCGCATTCATCGAGGGAACGTTCACTGAGGCACAACGGCACGTTTTCTCTTGGCAAAGCCGGGTCCATGAGGAACACCACGTGAGCATCCGGCGCGGCGCGCCCGAGGCTCTCGAGGGCGAGTCCGGCGCCATCCCGCCACTGTGCGGGCTCGGCCCGCGCAGCGCCATCCGCGACAGCTCCGAAGAAGAGGAGATCCGGATCCAGCGAGGCAACGAGCGCGACGACTGCTTCTCTCCACGCCATGCACTCGGAAGACGTCGAGGGCTCCGTGTCGAACAAACTGCATGCTGACTTGGTCGCCACAA
>CBDTYK010000064.1:0-6478 GCA_965364595.1 uncultured bacterium | reverse complement strand
CGTCGGCTTTCTCTTCTTCACTGCCATCTCAAACTCCGAACAGATCGATCGACTGACCCTCGGCGAGGGTGACGAGGGCACGCTTGATGTCTTTGCGCTTGCCGAGCGTGTAGCCGGTGCGCTTGACCTTGCCCTTGCGGTTCTGGGTGTTCACCCTGACGACGTCGACGTCGAAGATGGCCTGGATGGCCTGCTTCACCTCGGTCTTGTTCGACCGCGGATCGACGATGAACGTGTAGGTGTTCTGATGCTCGATCATGTCGTAGGACTTCTCCGACACGACGGGCTCGATGATGATGTCACGAGGATTCTTGGCCATCAGCTGTCACCTCCCTGTGTGCTGGTCGCGTCTTCCTTGACGAAATCGCTCTCGCTGACGTCGAACCCGGCGGGGTTGGCGAGTGAGTTGATCGTCGAGGCGCTGAACACGAGATCCTCGGCCCACATCACGTCGTAGGTGGTGACGTGACCTGCCTCGGCCAGACGGACTGTCGGAATGTTGCGGAACGCCCGCTGAGCGTTCACGTCGCTCTTGTCGAGCACGACCAGCGCCTTGCCCTCGACTCCGATCTGGCTGAGCAACTGCGCCGCGGCCTTGGTCTTGGGTGCGTCCCACGAGAAGTCCTCGACGATCTTGACAGCCGACTCCGATGCCCGTGCGGACAGGGCGGAGTGAAGTGCGAGGCGCTTCATCTTCTTGGGGGTGCGCTGGGAGTAGTCACGGGGCTTGGGGCCGTGGGCGATACCGCCGCCGACCCAGTGCGGTGCACGGATCGAGCCCTGTCGGGCACGTCCGAGACCCTTCTGGCGCCACGGCTTGCGCCCGCCACCACGCACTTCGGCGCGGGTCTTGGTCGAGTGCGTGCCCCGTCGCCGGCCGGCGAGTTGGGCGGTCACGACCTGGTGGATGACGGGGACGTTCGGCTCGATGCCGAAGATCGAGGAGTCAAGGGTGACCTCACCCTTCTCCTTGCCGTCGATGCTGAACAGTGGTGCTTTGATCTCAGGCACGTGCCTTCACCGCCCCTCGAACGATCACGACCGAACCTTTGGGACCGGGGACGGCACCACCGAGAACGAGCAGGCCGTTCTGGATGTCGACGTCGACGATCTCGAGGTTGAGGATCGTGGTGCGATCGCCACCCATCCGGCCGGCCATCTTCATGCCCTTGAACACCCGAGCGGGCGTTGCGCAGGCACCGATGGACCCGGGGGCGCGATGCTTCTTGTGGTTTCCGTGGCTTGCGCCCTGGCCTTTGAAGTTGTGACGCTTCATCACACCCTGGAAGCCCTTGCCCTTCGACACGCCGGTCACATCGGCTCGGGCACCCTTGGTGAAGGAGGCACCCAGGTCGATCGCCTGGCCGACCTCGAAGCCGTCGGTCGAATCGACCCGGACTTCCACGAGATGACGCGCCGGGGCGACACCCGCCTTGGCGAAGTGTCCGGCGTCCGGCTTGTTGACCCGGTTGGGCTTGACTCCGCCGAAGCTGATCTGAACGGCGTTGTAGCCGTCCACGCCTTCGGTCTTGACCTGTGTGACGTAGCAGGGACCGGCCTTGATGACTGTGACCGGCAGGGCGCGGGCATCTTCGGTGAACACCTGGGTCATGCCCAGCTTCTCGCCGACGATGGCGGTGAGCTCCACCAGGTCGTCACCAGGCTCTTCGGTGACCTCTTCGCCCGCTTCGACCTCGGGAGTATCCGCCTCGACGGCGTCCTCGACGACTTCGGTCTCCTCCGGAGTGTCTTCCGTGACCTCTTCTTCCACGGTCTTGGTGTCGTCACTCATGACCGAACCTCCAGAACCTGAAACGTGAAACATGAAACGTGAACCGCAATCACAGCTTGATCTCCACTTCGACACCGGCGGGCAGGTCGAGACGCATCAGCGAATCGACCGTCTTCGGGGTGGGGTCCATGATGTCGATCAGCCGCTTGTGGATCCGCAGTTCGAAGTGCTCGCGGGAGTCCTTGTCGACATGCGGACCGCGGATGACGCAGTACCGGTGGATGTCGGTGGGAAGAGGGACCGGGCCCTTGATGGTGGCTTGGGTCCGGATCACCGTCTCGGCGATCTTGCGCGCAGATTCGTCCACGACTTGATGGTCGTAGGCCTTGAGCCGGATGCGGATCTTCTGCTCTTCGTTGTCAGCCATGTGCGCCTTGTCTACTTTCGCTTGCGGGTACGTGCGCGAGGCAGACGGCAGCACCGGACAACGGAGTCCGATCCCATCCGACCACCTGGCGAGAGGTACCCCGTCCCGAACCTTCCTGGTTCGACGGGTACGTCGCGGGTTTGGCCGCGGTGCCGGGTTACGAACTCTGTTCCGTCTCTCGACGCGCAGAGCGACCCGGCCAAACATGTGTTGGGGTCGCATGCGCAGGATTGCGCAGTGCAGGAGCGAGTGTACGAAGCCTGCGCCGAGACCGCAAACCGAGCGAGTGGCGCTCAGCGGGGGATCGTGGTGGTCACCGCCGATTCGGCCGGCAGACGCTCGTCGTCAGGTGCAGACAGATAGATCCAGGCCGTCAGCGCCACCAGGATCGCAGCGAGTGCAACCAACCCGAACGCGAAGTTGGAATCGGAGCCCTCCATCGAGTTCCGGGCGTACTGACCTCCGTCGGGCGGCGGCGGGCCGATGATCATCGCGCGGCTCTCAGTAGTTGCAGGGAATCGGCCGTCTCCCCTGCTCCCCCGAGCCAACGAAGCACGACGACGAGCCCGATCAACAGCAGCACGAAGATCACTCCAGCGATCAGCGTCATCACCGGATACAGCTTGGATTCCTCCGTCCGCTCAACCGGTCTTGGAGGAATCGATGGTCCGCCGTACATCAGCCGTCGAGCACCAGCGGTCCGCCGTCCAGCTTGAACCGGGCATACGCCGCGATCCGGCGGGTTTGACGACCGCTTCGGCCGATCCGGCTGGCGATCACGCCGTGATTCTCTCCGCCTGCCAGCGCATCGAGCACGACGCGCTCGACGGGGCGCAACCGATCGCCGGATCGTGTTCGGACTCCCGTCCGCTCTCCATGCTCGAGCAGCCGACGCACGGTCCCCGGTCGCCGCCTGACCCGGGCCGCCATCTCGCCCAGCGGGACACCTTCGGACTCCATTCGTCGCAGGACTGCGACCAACGCCGAGTGGTTTCCCGCATCCGACTGCGTCTGTCGCATGGTCTTCTCCCCTTCGTCGTCGTGTTCGACCCTAGGGCAGCGCGGCGATCACCGCGGTTCCGGCAGCAGCGGCCGACAGTCGCATCGGCCTCCACCGGACTCGGAGCGACGATGGGCGACCGGCGGGTCCAGCTGTTCCGGCCTCCGAGGCGGCCGGTTCATCTCGTCACTCCTCCGGGGTGCGAGCGCCGAGCTCGCGATCGAGTTGGAGCAGCGTTGGGCCGTCGTCACCGGCCAGTTTCAGCCGATCGATGATCTCACCGACTGCAGCCTCCTCCTCCACCTGCTCGACGAGGAACTCCTGGAGGAACGGGAGCGCGAGGACATCTGCGCTCGACTGCGCAGCGGTGTACATGTTCGAGATCGAGGCGGTCACCTTCTGCTCCTGGGCGAGGGCGGCGTCGAACACGTCTGCGACGGAGCCGTCGGGCCGGACTGGCGCCTCCATGGCTCCGATCACGACATCATTCCCGCGATCGAGCGTGAACTGGAGGAACCTGAGCGCATGGGCGTGCTCCTCGTCGGATTGGATCCGCATCCAGGTGCCCATTCCCGTCAGCCCCTCGGTCTCCAGATGGGCGGCCATCTGAAGGTAGGTCACCGACGAGGCGAGTTCCATCGTGATCTGATCGTTGAACAGTTTCGCAAGATCGTCGTTCATCTTCATGGGGGCGACGCTACCAACCCTTCGGACGGACCGCGAAGCCGGCCCGCCCCGGCGACAAGCGGGACTCACCAGAGCGATACTCCCCGGATGACTGCTGAACTGCTCTCGAAGCTCGACTTCACCAAGGCAACCGAACCCCAGCCCGAGTTGGGCATGCGCGATCTCTTGATCGGCTGGCTGGAATACCAACGCCACGAGTTCCTCCGCAAGCTGCGCGATCTCAGCCCCGAGCAGACCGTCGAGTGGTCGGTGGCACCGGTCGAGCTCTCGGTCCTGGGACTCGTTCGACACATGCAGCAGATGGAGCACGTGTATCTCGCCTGGGGCCTCGGCGGTGGAGAGCGTCACATGGTCTACGGGGAGGACGACTACGCGGGTGGGTCGGTCGACACGATCGACGAGGATCTCTCTCGCTACCTCGCCGAGGTCGCGAGATCCGACGTGGCGATCGCCGCCATCGACTCAGTCGAAGGCGAGGGGCTCGGCCATGGCAGGCCGCTGGGTGCCACACTCGTCAAGATGATCCACGAGTACACCCTCCACAGTGGTCAAGCGCACATGCTGCGTTTCGCCGCGCTCGGCGAGATCATCCGCTGAGCCCTCGCAATGGGTTCAAGCCCCCGCAGGGCCCCGTTCGACCGGCGAGTTTATGATCGCCTCATATGCGTCGACCCCGAGGAAAGAAGGCGCATACTCGCCGCCCTGGCGCTCGAGAGTACGGATGAAGGCCCGCAGATGATTCCGCGAACCCTTCTCGAGATGAGCGTAGACCTCGTCGACTGCGGCGACTCCGGACCGACGGAGCTGGAGGTCGACGATGTCCATCTCCTCGATCGTGGCCCCGACGATCAGCGCGTCCACCAGCGACTTCGAGCCCTGCTCGACGAGGTCGTCGTACAGCGATTGGATCGTGGCTTCGACGAAAACCCCCGGAACGTCATCCGCCATCGGATCGGGGATGTCGTACAGCACCAGCAGGTCGGCTACGGCGTCTGTGTGAGCCTGTTCGGAGTCGGCGATGTTGGCGAAGATCGGGAGATCCCACAGCTCTGACAGTCTCCGATACACGTCCCGTGCGAGTTTCTCCTCCTCTCGCATCCAGAGAAGCCCGTCGACGGCGCTCGAAGCGAGCGCAGTGCCATCGGCTCCGAGCTCGGCAGTCTCGGGTGGATCGAGCGTCGACGTCGAACTCGCGACGGCGGTCGTGGTCGTCACGGTCACCGTTGTCCCGGTGACGCCGGCAGCGTCATCACCAGAAACCGCTGGGTCGGGTGGGTCGAGCGTAGACGTCGAACTCGCGAGGGCGGTCGTGGTCGTCACCGTTGTCCCGGTGACGCCGGCAGCGTCATCACCAGAAGCTGCTGAGTCGGCGGTGCTCGGTGTGATCGAGCGCTGAATGTCCGACGAGGACGTCGAACCAACCTGGCCGTCCGTTGCGCCCGCGCACCCGGCAACGGCGGCGCCAAAGGACAAGATCGCGATCCAGCGAATGCCCCGCCTCATCAGCCGCCTCCAGATCGACCGGCCGGCGGCTGTGGCGGACTCGGTGGCTCCACTGGCGCTTGATCCATGACCGTGTCCCGGTCGGTCTGATGGGCTCCGGGGTCGTCCTCGCCGGTCCAGAGCTGGACGCCCAGGAGGACCACGAAGAGCGCGACGACCACCACCACGAGAAGCACATTCCTCTTTGTCATGGGTTCAGTTGAACTCGACACCGTGAAGGCCGAAGGGTTCAAGCGATGAAGTTCTCGTGAAGACGGCGGTCAGACGCCGCCGCGGGACGCATCCAGGAGGGCGATCGGCAAGACCTCCTCCACGCCGGCGGTGCGGAGGAGGTGCCCAACTGCGGTGATCGTCCAACGCGAAGACACGAGATCGTCGACCAGAAGCACCGGCCCGGGCAGTGGATCGTGGACCTCGAACGCGCCCCGGACGTTGGCGAGTTGCTGAGCGGAGTTGTACATCTCGGATTGCGGCGGCCGTTGCGCGACGCGCACGACAGCAGGCACGAACGGCAGTCCGATCTGCTCTGCGAGCCGCGCTGCGAAGTCCGACGTCCGGTCGGTCTCTCCCGAGTTCGGAACGGCGGTCACCCAGGCAGGAGGGACTTCTGGATCCCATTTCTCGATCAGGGCCGCCAGTTGGTCGACCAGCGGCGCCGGGAAGCCGATTCCCTGCCTGATGGCCGATGCTGCCGCGGCACCGGCGCCAGGGTCACCGCGATAGGCGAGCGCCCGACCCTCCTGATTGCCGAGTTGGGACAGGCTGCCCCATTTCACTCCGACGGGCCAGCGTTTCCTAGGCTCGATCACGATGGACGTGCGTCCCATGAACTCGAGCGCGGCGTCGCTCAGCCCCGAATCGATGTCGGTTGGCACGACCGGCCGCCCGAGGCAGTTCGCGCATCGACCGCATTCGGCGGCAGCGGTGTCATCGAGCTCGGTGCGGAGGAACGCCATGAGACAGCCATCGGTCTCGGTGTAGCGCTGCATCGCCACCTGTTCGCGACGTCGCTCCTCGGTCACCGCGGTGACGCGTTCGCGTGGGTACGACCAGGGGGCCTCGGATCGTCGCCAGGTCGAGCCGTCTCTGGTGATCGCTCCCTCGACCTCGAGAATCTTGAGGAGTCCGG
>CBDTYK010000063.1:0-6554 GCA_965364595.1 uncultured bacterium | reverse complement strand
CTGGCCGACGCCATCGAAGCCCAGGCCGGCGAGGTCGGCAGAACCGAGTGGCGCCCGCCAACACCGGGGACATCCGATGCCCTCGCCGCTCTGGCGGTGGCAAGTCGGACGTGGTCGGCGAATCGCACTGCTGTCCAGCGACTTCTATCCGTCCGACCTCAACTCATCGACATCGTTCCTGCGCACTCGATCGTGCCCGGGCTGTCCGAGCGCACGCTCTTACACGCAGGTCCGCCGATCGGATGGGCGGATTGCAGCGGTCCGATGCGTGGAGCGCTGATCGGGGCGATCCTGTACGAGGGGCTGGCAGGCACGCCTGAGGATGCGATCGACCTCGCCCCCTCGATGGAACTGTCGCCGTGTCACCATCACAGAGCGGTGGGGCCGATGGCCGGGATCATGAGCCCATCCATGCCGGTTGCCGTCGTCGCCGACGCCGCCGGACCTGGCGTGGCGTATGCAACGCTCAACGAGGGGCTCGGAAAGGTGTTGCGCTACGGCGCATTCGCCCCGGAGGTGATCGAGCGGCTGCGATGGATGCAGCGCGTGCTTGGGCCCGTGCTCGGTGAGATCGTCCGACGACACGGACCGATCGATCTCGGCACCGTGATCGCCCAGGCCCTCCAGATGGGCGATGACGGTCACAACCGGAATCGGGCGGCCACGTCGCTGTTTCTCCGTCAGATCGGCGCGGACCTGATCGAATCGGGTGACACACCAGGTTCGGATCGAGCCGATGTGTTCCGGTTCATCGATCGGAACGATCACTTCATGCTCAACCTCATCATGGCTGCCGGGAAGCTCGGCGCCGACGCAGCTTCGGGGGTTGCCGGCTCGAGCCTCGTCACGACCATGGCGAGGAACGGGACCGAGTTCGGCATCCGGCTGGCGGGAACCGGCGACGCTTGGTTCACCGCACCGGCCCCCGTCGTCGACGGGCTCTTTCTCGGCTCGTACACCGCCGCCGACGCCAACCCAGACATCGGTGACTCTGCGATCACCGAGACAGTCGGGTTGGGCGGGTTCGCCATGGCAGCGGCGCCCGCCATCGCCGGGTTCGTGGGCGGGACGGCGGCGGGGGCGATCCGACGGACTCTCGAGATGTACGAGATCACCCTGGCCGAACACCCGAACTACCGCATCCCGGTTCTCGAAGACCGGGGGACTCCGACCGGGATCGACGCCACGCTCGTGGTCCGAACGGGCTTGGTGCCTCACATCAACACCGGGATCGCCGGCCGCGAGCCCGGTGTCGGCATGGTCGGCGCAGGCCTGGTCGAAGCACCGATGGAGTGCTTCGTCACAGCGGTGAATCGGCTCGCCGGTGGCGAAGACTTTCGCCCCTGGACCGGCGCCGATCGCCGGTCATACCGTGGCGAGACAGAGGAGACGACATGACGATCGTCCACGACTTCGAGTACGTCAAGCCCGACTCGCTCGACGACGCCGTGGAGTTGCTGGGCCGGACCGGCGCCCGCGTGCTGGCCGGAGGTACCGATCTCGTGCCATGGCTCCGTGACGACCTGATCGAGCCGACCCTGCTGGTCGACATCAAGTCGATCCCAGGCCTCGCGGAGATCAGTCTCGGTGGAACCCGCATGCGCATCGGAGCGCTCATCACCTTCTCCGATCTGATCGCCTCGCCGATCGTCGCTGAACACGTGCCGATGATCGCCGAGATGGCAGGACAGGTCGCCTCGACAGGCGTCCGCAACCGGGCCACGATCGTCGGGAACCTCTGCTCGGCCGTCCCGAGTCTCGACGCCGCACCTGCCCTGATGGTCTACGACGGTGCCGTCGAGGTGACCGGGCCCGACGGGGAGCGACTGATCCCGCTCGAGGACTGGTTCGTGGGGCCACGCAGCACTCGGCTGCGTGCCGGCGAGGTGGCGACCGGCATCACGTTGACGCTGCCGATGGGTGGACACGGCGGGGCGTTCCTCAAGTTGTCGCGGTACGCAGGAGAGGATCTCGCCCAGGCGAACCTGGCGGTCCTCATGACCGCAGACCTCTCGTACCGGCTCGCGTTCGGCGCAGTCGCACCGACGCCGGTGCGGGCGCACCGCATCGAAGCGACCCTCGCAGGCCGCGACGTCGACGAATCGCTCCTGGAGGCGGCAGCGCAACTGGTCACCGGTGAGATCGCACCGATCACCGACATCCGCGCCACCGCCGAATACCGAACCCACATGTGTCGCGTCATGCTCCGCAGGGGACTGCCGGCAGCGAGAGAGCGGCTCGCCGGGAACGGGCCACCGTACGGAACACACCTGATCTGAGGAGTCTCCATGCGCCACGACATCGAGATGAAGCTCAACGGGGAGCAGCGGTCCGTCGACGTGCTTCCGAGAGAGGTGCTGCTCGATGTCCTGCGCACCCGCCTCGGAGTCAAGAGCCCGAAGGTCGGTTGTGAGCGAGGGGACTGTGGCGCCTGCACCGTGCTGCTCGACGGAACCTCGGTCCGGAGCTGTCTCGTCCTCGCCGTCGAGGTGGATGGCCACGAGATCACCACCGTCGAAGGCATCGAACACGACGGACTCACCGCCGTGCAGGAGGCGCTGATCGAGCAGAGCTCCTTTCAATGTGGCTTCTGTGCCCCCGGCATCGTCGTCGCGGCGGCCGAGCTCGTCGCCGACACGCCGCACCCTTCCGCAGAAGAGGTGAGGGAGGCGATCTCGGGAAACCTGTGCCGGTGCACGGGGTACGAGGCGATCGTCGACGCCGTGATCGCTGCGACGAGAACGTCAGCCCCTTCAGGAGGTCACACATGACCGAACTGCGCCACGTCGGATCGAGAGCGACGCGGATCGATGGCCGCGACAAGGTCACGGGCGCTGCCGAATTCGTCGACGACATCGAGTTCGGCCCCGACCTGCTCCATGCGGCCGTCGTCGAAAGTCCACACGCACACGCCAGGATCGTCGACATCGACACCAGTACTGCCGAAGGCATGCCGGGAGTGGTGACAGTGGTGACCGGTCGCGACTTCCCGTTCACCTTCGGCCTCTACATGAAGGACCGATACATCTTCGCCCAGGATCGGGTGAGGTTCGTCGGCGAGCAGGTCGCAGCGGTGGTGGCACGCGACCCGGTCGCAGCGCAACGGGCGGCTCGAGCGGTCAGCGTGACCTACGAGCTGCTTCCGGCGGTGCTCGATCCCGAGGACGCGCTCGGAGGCGACGCAACGCTGCTCCACCCGGGACTCGGCGAGTACCCGCACGTCCCGTGGTTCTTCCCCCATGGAGGGACGAACGTGGCGCACTGGCGGAAGACCCGGAAGGGCGACGTCGACGCCGGCTTCGCAGATGCCGATGTCGTGCTCGAAGACACCTACAGGGTCCCGCGTTACGCGCACTGTGCGATCGAACCGCACGTCGTGGTCGCACGACAGGATCATGCAGGGCGTCTGACGGTGTGGAGTGCCTCGCAGTCGCCGTACATCCAACGTGACCTGTTCGCCGAGGCGCTCGCCCCGCTCGGCCTCTCCCATCAAGACATCAGGGTGATCACCCCCTACGTGGGCGGCGGGTTCGGCGGCAAGGCCGGCGTCACGATGGAGATCATCGGCGCCGCCCTGGCGACTGCAGTGAAGGGCCATCCGGTCAAATTGCGCTGGACGCGTGAACAGGAGTTCTACAACACCTACCAGCGGCAGGGCCTCGTCGCGCGGCTCAAGGTGGGCGCCCGGTCCGACGGGACGATCACGGCACTCGAACACGAACTCCACTGGGATGCCGGGGCCTATGTCGAGTACGGGGCGAACGTCGTCAACGCCGCCGGCCTGTCCGCCACCGGCCCGTACCGCATCCCCAACGTGAGCATCGACTCGATGTGCATCTACACGAACCTCCCGCCCGGCGGTCCGTATCGCGGGTTCGGGTACTCGGAGTTCCACTTCGGGTTGGAGTCGCACATGACGCGTCTTGCGATCGAGTTGGGGATCGACCCGGTCGAGTTCCGGCGCATCAATGCCATCCGTGAAGGCGACACCTTGCCCTATGGCGCCGAGATGAATCCGTCCGGGCTCATCGAGGCGATCGACCGCACGGCGGCCGCCATCGATTGGGGTACGACCGAGCCGTCAGACGATCCGCACACGCGGATCGGCAAGGGGTTTGCGCTCTTCTGGAAGGCTCCGGCGATGCCGCCGAACGCCTCGTCCGCGTCGTTCCTCAAGTTCAACGAGGACGGCAGCATCAACATCACGGTCTCCGGAATGGAGATCGGACAGGGCTATCTCACGGCGATGGCCCAGATCGCCGGCGAGGTGCTGGCCGTGCCACCAACCAGGATCCGCGTCGAGACACCCGACACGGATCGCAATCCCTACGAGTGGCAGACCGTCGCCTCCCACATCACGTGGAGCTGTGGCAACGCGGTGCATGGCGCGGCGGTCGAAGCGAGGGAACGAATCATCGAGACGGTCCATGCCGCACGCGGCTACGAGGAGGGCACGCTCTACCTCGAAGACGAGATGGTCAAGTGCGAGACGGACCCCGACTTCGAGCTGCCGCTGAGGGACTTCGTCGTCTCCGGTCTGGAGATGGAGGACGGCACCTGGCGGGGTGGGCCGATCGTCGGCTCGGGCTCCTTCATGCCCGACTTCGCCTCTGCGCAGAGCGACCCCGAGACCAGCCAGGGCGGTCACCCGAACGTCCACTACACCGTCGGTGCGGCCGGTATCGAGCTCGAGATCGACATCGAGACGGGAAAGATGAGGGTGCTTCGGGCGGCGCTCGCCGTGGACGTGGGGAAGGCCATCAACCCGACCACCGTCGAGGGCCAGATCGTCGGCGGCATGCTCCAGGGGCTCGCGACCGTGCTCTACGAAGACATGCGGTTCGATGATGACGGCCGGCTCCTCAACCCGAACTTCACCGACTACAAGATCCCGACCTCGCTCGACACACCGGTGCAGGTGATCCCGATCATCGTCGAGGTGCCACAGCCCGACGGGCCGTTTGGAGCGAGAGGGGTGGGGGAGCACACCATGATCCCGGCGGCGCCGATGCTCGCCAACGCCGTCGCCGACGCCACCGGCCTGCGAATCACGTCGATGCCCGTCACCGCCGAGAAGGTGGCGATGGCGTTGCTCGAACCGGTATGAACCAGAGAAGGAGCCCTCCATGACCGTAGATCTCGAACAGACCCTCCGACCGGTCGATTCGGCGTTGCCGCCGTACCCGCCGAAACGGGTCACGCTGGCCAGTGGAGACGAGATGGTGATCCGCCAGGTCGGTCGTGACGACGTGCCGACGCTGCTGGAGCACGTCGAGCCGCTCATTCACGTCGAGCGGGACTACTACGACATCGTCGCTGCGCGGGTGTACGCCGAGTTGCTGTCGTACTACCGGCACCGCGTCCAGGACGAGTACGTCCTCGTGGCCCAGATCGACGGTGAGCTCGCAGCGATCGTCAACGGGCGTCAGGTGCGACCCGGGCTCGGGATGTCGCTGCACACGCTCGCCCTTCGCCGAGGCCTGCGGATCGGAGCGCATGCCTTCGCCGCCAAGATGGAGTACCACATCGACATCCTCGACCACGACGAGGTCCTGGTGGTGGCCGAATCGCCGATCGGTTTCCGTCGGTGGATGATCGAGTACCAACTCGAGGAGCGATTCGAGACCCCGCACGAACTCGGAGGGGTGCCCTCCTATGCACTCACCCGCGCGCTGTTCGATCGTGCTCGTGACAAGCTGATCGTGGGGCGACGGCCGGTTCCGGCGGAGCTGATGGAGCGCGCAGAGGCGGGGATCCTGCCGCCGTCGGACCCGCCGACCCCACCGGCAGATCTGCTCGCTGCCACCCGCGCCGAGTACGACACCACCGGGACGGCTCTGACGCTGCAACGCCGGATCCAGGAGCGGGAGGTGGAGCATGCGTGACGTCTACGTGGCGGGCGTCGGGATCACGACTTTTGGTCGACTCGAGTATCCGCTCGCCGAGATCGCAGCGTATCCGGCGATGATGGCGATGAAGGACGCCGGAGTCACCGAAGTCGAGCAGGTCTACGTGGCCAACATGGGGGGCGGGCGACTCAGCCACCAGACCGGGCTCGCATCGGCCGTGGCCGACACGCTGTCGCTGACACCGGCAGGTGCCGAGACCATCGAGAACGGACCTGCCTCCGGCGCGTCTGCGATCAAGCAGGGATTCCTGGCGGTTGCCTCCGGCATGTACGACGTGGTGCTCGTCACGGGCGCAGAGCGGATGCGCGAAGTCAACAACCTCGATGCCACCGACTTCATCGCGACCCTCACCCATCCCTCGGCGGAATACATCTACGGCGTGACGCTGCCTGCCCACGCCGCCATGTTCACCCGCCTGTACATGGAACGGTTCGGTGTCACGGAACGCCATCTGGCGATGGTGGCCGTCAAGAACCAGAACCAGGCGCTCGCCAACGAGTTCGCACACCTTCAGCAGCCGATCACGCTTGAAGGCATCCTCGATTCACCCGAGGCCATGACGAACAACCCCTACGTGGCCGAGCCGCTTCGGTTCTTCGACTGCTGTCCGGTGTCCGACGGGGGAGCGTGCCTCTTGCTCGTGAG
>CBDTYK010000062.1:0-6629 GCA_965364595.1 uncultured bacterium | reverse complement strand
CGCGACGACGTGGTCGGGATCGACTCGGCGATCATCCAGGCTCGCGAAGTGTGGCGAGCTTCGGGTCACGAAGAGGTCTTCACCGATCCTCTCGTGGAATGCTCCAACTGCAACACCCGCCAGCGTCAAGACAAGCTGTCAGACCCCGATCTCTGCCCCAACTGTGGCCAGCGTGGGACGTTCGGTGAGCCGAAGCAGTTCAACCTCATGTTCCGCACCCACATGGGGCCGGTCGAGACATCCGACAACATGGTGTACCTCCGTCCGGAGACCGCCCAGGGGATCTTCATCAACTACGAGAACATCCGTCGAACCAACCGGATGCGTCTGCCGTTCGGCATCGCGCAGATCGGCAAGTCGTTCCGCAACGAGATCACACCCGGTCAGTTCGTGTTCCGTACCCGCGAGTTCGAGCAGATGGAGATGGAGTTCTTCTGTGAGCCCGCCACTGCGGACGAGTGGTTCGAGACGTGGGTCGAACTGCGCCACAACTGGTACCTCGATCTGGGGATGAACCCCGAGAACCTGCGAATCCGGCCCCACGACGACGACGAGCTCAGCCACTATTCCACCGGAACCGTCGACGTCGAATACCTCTTCCCATGGGGTTGGGACGAGCTGGAGGGGGTGGCGAGCCGGACCAACTACGACCTGAGCAAACACCAACAGTACTCAGGGCAAAAGCTGCGGTACTTCGATCAGGAGACGAACGAACGGTTCTTCCCCTACGTGATCGAGCCGGCGGCCGGAGCAACCAGGACGACGTTTGCGTTCCTGATCGACGCCTACCACGAGGAAGAAGTCGACGGCGATCAACGCACCGTGCTCAAGCTGGACAAGCGTTTGGCGCCCTACCAGTTGGCGGTCCTTCCCCTCTCGAAGAAGCCGGAGCTGATCGAGCCCGCCACCAAGCTGGCCGATGAGCTGCGGGCCTCGTACATGCTGGAGTTCGACGTGACCCAGTCGATCGGCCGCCGCTATCGGCGTCAGGACGAGATCGGGACGCCGTACTGCGTGACGTTCGACTTCGACTCGCTCGACGACGACGCCGTCACCGTCCGGGACCGTGACACGATGACACAGGACCGGGTGTCGACGTCCAAGCTCACTGCCTACCTAGCGGAGAAACTGGGCTGAGCCACGGGGATCCCGGCGGTCCCACCAGTCGAGCACCCTGATGGCCCGCAGCGTGTTCCAGCGACTCGGCGCCCCCACATCCTCGAGGTCGAGGTGCACCCGACCCGGGTGAGTGCGTTCGAGAAGCCACCGGCCATCCGGCTGCCGCTTCTGTCGAACCAACTCCACGGCCTCTCGCAGTCGTTCGTCGCGGCCCGTCCTCGAGCGGCGGAAGTAGTCGAGTGCACGCAACACGTCGTAGTGCCAGTAGTACGGAAACACGAAGTCGAGGTAGGAGGGGTCGACGACCTCGCCGGTGCTCTTCCGGCGGAACAGCCCGCGTTCCAGCAGGTACTCCTCGCCGGCAGCAAGCGCTTCACGCACGGCCGGCGACCCTCCGCTCGCCCGATCGAACTCGGCGAGCCCTTCGAGCACGTTGATCGTGGTGTCGAACGAGGAGCGGGTCGACCCGTTCTCGGCCTCGCAGTTCCACCCGCCGTCGTCGAGCCGTTCGCTCAGGATGCGATCGACGATCCGATCGACGTCGACCCCGAAGTACGCCCCGGTCTCGATCGTGCGGCCATTGATGCACGGCTCGACCTCTCCGTCGAAGTACGGCTGCCCGTCGTGCTCCCAGCGCCCGTTTTGGGCGATGAGCGGGATCATCCGGCGAGCAGATTCCGATTCTGGGTCGAGCCCCAAGAGTTGGAGTGTCTGAAGCGTGTGCATGGTTGCGGTCCACGGCTGGCCGGGCTCACCGCCGGTGTAGGAACCGGGAAAACAAGCGCCGCCGTCCCACAATCCGTCGGTATCTTCGAGTTCGAGGAGGCGAGCGCCCCATCCCTCACGTTCGACACGAGACCGTTTGGCAGCCACCTCATCCGGAGAGACGTCGAGGAGATCGCTCATCACCTGCCAGCGGATCGCTGGATCCCCGTCGAGAAGCCAATCGATCACGGCCATGGGGTCAGGCTACCGGCCGGGCTTGTTCCGGTAGGGCGCCACAGCGCCTTGAATGACCCCATTCGATCAGGGGATCAACGATGAAGCGGAATGTTGTTGCAGTGCTTGCAGTCGGAGCTGTGTTCGCCGTCGGCGGGGCCGCGTGGTTCTTCACCCAGGGCGATGCCGAGCCAACCACCGAGGTCACGGCTCCGCCGATCGCTTCGGAGACGACCGCTGCCGCAACTCCAGAGACGACCGCAGCCGACGCCCCCGCAACGACCGAAGCGACTGAAGATGCACCGGCCGTGGCGACGAGCTTCGAGTTGACCGATGCGAGCACAGCGACCTTCCAAATCGACGAGGAGCTGCGAGGGAGCCCGGTCACGGTCGTGGGGACCAGCGGGATCGTCCTCGGGCGTATCGAAATCGACCCCGACGACCTGTCGAACTCTCAGATCGGTGAGATTCTCATCAATGCCCGAGATTTCGAGACGGACTCCGGGCTGCGCAACCGTGCCATCCGCGGTCCGATCCTGGACACCGAGGTCTTCGAGTTCATCTCGTTCGTGCCATCGATGATCGAAGGGCTGGAGGGATCCGCATCGGTCGGGGACGAACTCGTGTTCACCGTGTCCGGCGATCTCACCATCCGCGACATCACTCAGCCGGTCGTCTTCGAGGTCACCGCCGTGTTGACGTCGGAAACGACGATCGAAGGGACCGCAACCACGGTCGTGGAACGAGGACCCTTCGAGCTGGTGATCCCGAGCGTGCCGTCGGTGGCGAACGTGGCGGAGGAAGTGCCACTGTCGCTCGACTTCGTCGCCGAATCCGCCTGATCCCCGGGGGCCGGTAAGTTGGCTGCAACGCACACGACACAGGAGTGAACCAGCCATGCCAGTGAGCACAGCATCCGCCGTTTGGAACGGCTCTATCGGAGACGGTTCCGGCACAATGAGGATGGCCGACTACGAGGGTCCGTATTCGGCGCCTTCGCGATTCCAGGGAGCGGAAGGATCGACGCCAGAAGAGCTTCTCGCCGCCGCCCATGCCGGCTGCTTCTCGATGCAGCTTTCAGCGCTTCTCACCCGAGCCGATCACACACCGGATCGGATCGAGACATCGGTGGACGTGCAGATCGACAAGCTCGAGGACGGCTGGGCCGTGACGAAGATCCACCTGACGACGAGCGCATCGGTGCCCGGTATCGACGAGGCCACATTTCTCGAGTTTGCTCAGAAGGCGAAGGACACCTGCCCCGTGTCGAAGCTCTACGCCGGTGGGACCGCAGAGATCACCATGGACGCCGAGCTGGCTTGATTCGTTGTCTGGCCGGTGAGCTTTCACCGGCCAGACAAACCCACCTGCCCCGTACCATGGGGGGCATGGACGACGACCGTGACCGGATCCGCAAAGCGGTGAGCATCGTGGACCTGGTGTCCGCGGTCACAACGGTCAAGAAATCCGGGCGCAACCACATGGCCGTGTGCCCGTTCCATCAGGAGAAGACCCCCTCGATGTCGCTCGACGTCGCCCGTGGTCTCTACTACTGCCACGGGTGTCATCAGAAGGGCGACATCTTCACGTTCGTCCAGGAGAACGAAGGGCTCACCTTTCCCGAGGCGATGGAACGCCTGGCCGGGATGGCGGGGATCACGCTCACCCGGGACCCTGCGTCCGAGAAACGCCAGGGCCAGAAGCGAGCGCTGATCGACGCCACCGCGGCCGCCGTCGACTTCTACCACCAGACGCTCATGAAGTCTCCGGAGGCAGGGCACGCTCGCGCCTATCTGCGGAGTCGCGGGTACGACGCCGAAACTGTCGCCGATTTCAAACTCGGGTACTCGCCGCACGGCGACCGGTGGGACCATCTCGTACGCGAGCTGCGGGCGAGAGGCATCAAGGACAAGGTGATGGTCGACGCCGGGCTCGCCCGCAAGGGGCAGCGAGGTGGTCTCTACGACTTGTTCCGGGACCGGCTCATGTTCCCGACGTTCGATCTGCAGGGCTCGCCGATCGGGTTCGGCGGCCGCGTGCTGGGGGATGGCACGCCGAAGTACCTCAACACCCCCGAAACCCCGATCTACAAGAAGTCCGAGACCATGTACGGGATCGACAAGGCGCGACGTGAGATCCAGAAACGTGGAACCGCCGTGATCGTGGAGGGATACACCGATGTGATCTCGCTCCACCGGAGCGGGATGCCGATCGCCGTTGCGACGAACGGCACGGCCCTCGGTGACGACCACTTCGAGCTGCTCCGCCGATTCACCGACACGATCGTGATGGCCTTCGACTCCGATGCCGCCGGTGGCCGGGCCGCCCTGCGGGGCGACGAACTCGAGGTGCCGGTCAGGCTGGACCTCGACCTGCGGGTAGCGAAGATGCCGGAAGGGCGCGATCCGGCCGACATGGTCGCCAACGGAGAGCTCGACCTTCTCGAGAAGGCGATCGACACGGCCGTCCCGCTGGTCCAGTTCCGGATCGAGAAGGAGATCGAAGGCGTCGACATATCCGAGCCCGAGGCGCGGGCCCGGACTCTGAAGAAGCTCGGTCCCATCCTCGGCAAGGTCGACGACGAGCTCGCCTTCACCGAGTACGCCAGGTTCGTCGCCGACCGCCTGAGGATCGACATCGATGCGGTGTTCGAGTCGGTCGGCCGTCGGAGGAAGCGTGGAAGAGCATCCGCTCGACCCATCCAGCGATCAAGGCCGCAGGGGACACTCAGGACTCGGGTCGAACGCGAGCTGCTGCGGTCGGTCTTGGCAGACGCGGGTTCAGCAACGACGATCGATCTGGCGTCGATCGAGTTTCACGACCATCTGGTGGCTGCGGCGTTCGAACTCATCGCACCGCAACTCGGCAACGCCGAACCGGGGACGCCTGTGGAGATTCCCAACGGCGAGGGTGAGGTGGCCGAATTGATCATGTCTCTGGCGATGTCGAAGAACCCCGTTGGATCGGTGGGCGAGCTCGTCGCTCGCTTGAAGGTCATCGACATCGAGGAACAGATCTCGGAGATCAGGCGCCAGATCGACGGGCTCCCATCCGAGGAGCAGACGTCTTCCCCGCTGTTCTCCGAGTTGTTAGCGTTACAGGATGAGCGACGGAAGTGGGAGCAACGTGACTGACGCACCGCAGCCGCCGCCGTCCGTCGAAGAGGTCGTGGAACAGCTCATCAAACGGGGCCTGCAGCGCGGGTTCCTCACGGTGCACGAGGTCCAGCACGACCTGGTCGACGCCGAAGCAGATCCCGGCGAGTTCGAGCGGGTCTTCGAGCTGCTCCGGGGCCGCAAGATCAGGATCGAGGAGGATCTCGACGACGTCTTCGACGACATCCTCCAGGACGAATCGGTCACCGTGTCCGACCCGGTCAAGATGTGGCTCAACGAGATCGGCAGATACAAGCTCCTCACCACTCAGCAGGAGGTCGAGCTCGCCATGCAGCTCGAGGCCGGTTTGCGCGCAGAAGAGCGGCTCGCCGCCGAAGCGGACGCGCTCAGCATCGAGGACCGGACACTGCTGCAGCGACAGGTGCGGAAAGGTCACGCTGCCCACTCGCGGCTGGTCGAGGCGAACCTGCGGCTGGTGGTTTCGATCGCCCGCAACTACATCGGCCGCGGGATGGCGCTGTTGGATCTGATCCAGGAGGGCAACCTGGGTCTCATGCGGGCGGTCGATCGGTTCGACTATCGCCGTGGCTTCAAGTTCTCGACCTACGCCACGTGGTGGATTCGCCAGGCGATCACCCGGGCGATCGCCGATCAAGCTCGAACGATTCGGGTTCCGATTCATGTCGTCGAGATGATCAACAAGCTGGTCAGGACGCGGCGCGACCTCTCGCAGTCACTCGGTCGGGAACCGACGATCGACGAGATCGCCCTGGATCTCGAGATCGACCCCGACCGGGTCGAGGAGCTGTCGAAGATCGCCCAGTCGCCGGTGTCGCTCGAGATGCCGGTCGGCGAGGAGGACAACGCCACCATCGGCGACTTCGTCGAGGACACCGATGTCGAGGTTCCGGTCGAAGCCGCCACGTTCCGATTGCTTCAGGACTACCTCAGCAACGCACTCGAAGGTCTCAACGATCGCGAACGCGAGGTTCTGATCATGCGATCCGGGTTGGAGAACGGCAAGGTCAGCACCCTCGAAGAGGTCGGCGAGCGTTTCGGCGTGACGCGAGAGCGGATCCGTCAGCTTGAGACGAAAGCCCTCGCCAAGCTCCGCCACCCCCAGAACTCCCGCCGCCTCGAAGGCTTCCTCGAGTCCTGAACGGTTCGGTTCCCTGCCTTCCTCCGGCGGGCGACCGGCCTGCGGCATGTTCGGGCCGTCGCACGTGGCATGGCGCCGGAGCTCGCGCCTGGTCCAGGTCTGTCGGGTACAGGGCCCGGGTTGCGGGCGCCGCAAGCGGACGCCCCTACCTGCGGTCGCTGCAGCACCGAGTTGGACCGACCGGGTGGCTGGTTGCGACCGGTCCCGCAGCTGCGGGTAGGGGCGACACTTGTGTCGCCCGCAGCTCCACGCTGTCACGCAACGTTCGCGAGCCGGCTTCGAGACCGCCGGCTCCC
>CBDTYK010000061.1:0-6629 GCA_965364595.1 uncultured bacterium | reverse complement strand
CCCAGGCCGAGGCCGCCCTCGACCAGGCAGACCCGTCCGATCTGGCGATCGAGCGAGCGCGATCGGCTGGAACGGCATTCGAAGTGACGGTTGCAGGTGAGATCGGCACGAGTACCGCGGTCGTGCTCCCGGATGGGCAGGCCTGGCTGACCGACGTGACATACGCCCCCCTCGACCCCTCGGAGACCTACCAGCTCTGGGCGATCCAGGACGGGGCAGTGATCAGCGCCGGTGTGCTCGGTTCCGATCCCGGAACGATCTCCTTCCACGTGGACGCCGACCGGCTGGACGGGCTGGTGATCACCGTCGAGGAAGCCGGCGGTGTCGTGTCGTCCTCCAACCCGGCGGCAGCAGCCTGGCTCGCAGACGCGTGAACCCCGACGAGTCCACCTGCAGTCCACCATCGACCCGATGATCCACGGCTCATGAGATCGCTCGTCTGGTTCCGACGCGATCTGCGTCTCGACGACAACCCGGCGTGGAGTGCCGCGACCCGGACCAGCACCGATGTCGCTGCCACCTTCGTGATCGATCCCGATCTGTGGGACCGCGCGTCGTTCGCACGGAGAGCCATGCTGGCAGCCAACCTGCGGGCACTCGACTCCTCGCTGGCCGAGCTGGGCGGTCGGCTGCACGTCGTCCAGGGACACCCAGAATCGGTCATTCCCGAACTCTCGGATCGGCTGGGGATCGAACACATCCACTGGAATGCCGACTACACGCCGTACGCCCGACGCCGGGACGAACGGATTGGCTCGCTCCTTCCCGCAACCCGACATCACGGCCAGGTGGTTCACCCTCCGGGATCGATCTTGACGAACGACGGCGGCCGCTACCGGGTGTTCACCCCCTTCTATCGACGCTGGGATCAGAAGCCCATCGAGTCGCCGCCTTCCCCGGCCCCGGTCACGGTCCTCTCCGACCCAGGCACCGGCGTGCCTGGCGCCGAAGACGCTCCCGTCCCGGCAGGCGAGGCAGCGGCGCTCAGGCGGCTGGAGCGATTCGACGAGAGAGTCGATGCCTATCCCGACGAACGCGACCGCCCCGATCTCGACACGACCAGCAGGCTGTCGATCGACCTCAAGTTCGGCACGATCGGACCCCGGACGATCATCGAACGACTCGGAACGAGCACACCCGGACGGGAGGCATTCGTGCGTCAGCTGGCTTGGCGTGACTTCTACGCCGACCTGCTGGATGCGGCGCCCGGATCGGTGCACGAGGCGCTTCGGCCCGACTACCGATCGATCCAATGGGAGGACGACACCGAAGGCCTGCAGGCATGGAAGGACGGTCTGACCGGGTATCCGATCGTTGACGCCGGCATGCGTCAACTCATCGGCGAAGGCTGGATGCACAATCGCGTTCGGATGATCGCAGCGTCCTTTCTCGTGAAAGACCTCCTCATCGATTGGCGGCTGGGTGAGCGCCACTTCCGCCACCTGCTGCTCGATGCCGACGTCGCCTCGAACGTCGGCAACTGGCAGTGGGCTGCAGGCACAGGTGCCGATGCCGCGCCGTATTTTCGGATCTTCAACCCGGTCACACAATCGAAGAAGTTCGACCCGAACGGCGACTACATCCGACGTTGGGTTCCGGAGTTGGCACAGGTGCCGTCCGCCCACATTCATGCGCCCTGGGAGGCACCGCCGCTCGAACTGGCAGCCTCCGGAGTGGTATTGGGGGACACCTACCCGGACCCGATCATCGATCACGCCTTCGCCCGGGAACGGGCGCTGGCCCGATACCAGCGCGGTCTGGGACGCTGAACGAGATCATCGAAAACCTCGGTTTGGGGTTTCGGATGATCGGGTAACCCGCCTCCAGACCGGACCGAACAGGAGTGCCATGTCAACCAAGCAGTACGACCCGTACCTGGGGGAAGAGGTCATCGTCCTCGAGTGGCGAGATCTCGCAGCCTGCGCTGGCCACGACCCGTCCATCTTCTTTCCGGCAGGCGAAACCGGCCCCGCCGCCGAGCAGATCAAACAGGCGAAGAAGATCTGTGGGACGTGTGAAGTCACCGACGAATGCCTCACGTATGCGATCGAGACGAATCAGGTGTCCGGCATCTGGGGTGGCCTGACCGAAGACGAGCGACGTCCCGTTCGCCGGCGGTGGCTCGCCGATCGGCGCCGCCGCGTCGGCTGACCCGCCTACGCTGCGTTCACCTCGGCCCGGGGTGAACATGGACCACGACATCACAATCGCCCTGCAGCAGCTGTCGCGCATGCGGGGCATGAATGCGCTGTATCACCGGCAGTTCTTCTCCGACATCCGCTTCACCACTCTCACTGTTCTGGCGCTCTTCATTGCCGGCGCCGCCATCGATCGGTGGATCTTCCTGGCTGTTCCGTTCGTTGCTCTGCTCGGCGCAACTTCGACCGCCTTCGACGCCTCGTATCTCATCTTCTCCCGCCAATACGCCACCAGGCTCGAACGCTTCATCAACGACCGGGTCGGCACACAGGTTCTGGTTGCCAACGAGCTCGAAAACGCCTATCTGTTCCCGCTCGACCGCACGAAGATCGTCACACTCCGATTCGGTGATGACTTCACGTGGTTCGGGTTCATGACTGCCTTCTACACCCTGCTCGGCGTGGCGGCCTTCCTCACGGGACTCGCTCTCTCGCTCGATGTGCTCTCCGACTCCGGTCGCGCAAGCATCGGCTTCGTGTATCTCGTCACCCTTGCCGTGTTCACCCTCGGTGCCCTCGGGGTCGGAGCATGGTGGTTCGTCGGCGGAACGGGCGAAGAACGCTTGAAGGCCGTGCTCGACCATCACTTCGGGGACGAGCAGGCATGATCATCGACGCCGCCCACTATCAGGGAGGCGTGCGCGAAGCCGAACCGTTCGAACTCGACGGTGCCCTCGCCCGGGACCGCCGATCGGGTTCCTTCTCCTGGATCGGGCTCTACGAGCCCGAGGAGACGGAGTTCGGATCGGTTCGCGACGAGTACGACCTCCACGAACTCGCCGTCGAGGACGCCGTGAAGGCGCACCAACGGCCGAAGCTGGAACCATATGACGGCACCCTCTTCGTGGTTCTCAAGCCGGCGATCTACAACGACGCGCTCGAGGTCGTCGAGTTCGGCGAGATCCACCTCTTCATCGACGACTACTTCGCTGTCGTCGTTCGACACCGCAAGTCGAGCCAACTCGTCGACGTGCGTCGAACCCTCGAGTCCGATCCCGAGACGCTCCGGCTCGGTCCCGGAGCGGTCCTCCATGCGATCACCGAGCACGTCATCGACAACTACCTCGTGGTGTTGGACGGGCTCGAGCTGGACATCGCCGAGGTGGAGGCAGACGTGTTCGCCGAGTCGGATGTCGTTCCCACCGAGCGGATCTATCGCCTGCTTCGACAGGTCATCGGCTTCTCGCAGGCGACAGTTCCGCTCACCGAGCCGCTCGATCGGCTCGCCAGAGAGACCTTCGCCGGCATCCATCCCGACCTGCGTGAGTACTTCCGAGACACCCACGATCTCCTCGTCCGCGTGATCGACCGCATCCACACCCTCCGCCAGCTGCTGACTTCGATCCTCGAAGCCAACCTGACCCAGGTCACGGTCCGACAGAACAACGACATGCGCAAGATCTCGGCCTGGGTGGCGATCGCGGCTGTACCGACACTGCTCGCCGGTGTGTGGGGGATGAACTTCGAGACGATGCCGGAGCTCACCTGGACCGTGGGCTATCCCCTGGCGATCCTGCTGATGTTCTCGATCAGCGGCTTCCTCTATCGCCGTTTCAAGGCGAGCGGCTGGCTGTAGTCGTCTCACGTCTCACGTCTCACGTCCCACGCCGCCCGTGGGACGTGAGACGTGGGACGTAGGACGTAGGATCGCTCGATGTTCGACGTCGCGACTGCCGGAGTGGAAGGTGCGCTCGCTGCCGGCGCCACGTACGCGGACGCCCGCGTCATGGGTCGCAGGATTCGCGACATCTCTGTGCAGAACGGCGACGTGCGGACGATCTCGCTCAACGAGACGATCGGAGTCGGGATCAGAGCCCTCGTCGGCTCCTCGTGGGGGTTTCACGCCACCGATCGCCTGAGCATGTCCGAAGCCGGGAGGGCCGGTGCTCGCGCCACCGCAATCGCGCAGGCCAGCGCGCTCGTGCCGGGTCCGCCGTTGGTCCTCGCCGATGTCGAGGCGCGAGTGGACACGTTCCGCACCGAGGTCGAGGAACACCCCTTCGACGTGTCCCCCGAGGAGCAAGCCGAGTTGTTGGTCGAGTCGACACGCATCATGTTCGAAGAGCCGCAGGTGGCGATCGCCACCGGACAGCTCGGGTTCTGGGACGTCGAGACGTGGCTGGTGTCGTCCGAAGGTCACCGCATCCATCAGAACCTCGTGCATTCGGGCGGAGGGCTCCAGGCGACGTCGATCGGTGACGGCGAGAGTCAGGTGCGAACGTATCCGCAGTCACGGGTGCACTACGAGTCGGCCGGCTACGAGGCGATCCGCAAGTGGGACTACGTCGGCGAAGCACCGAGGATCGCCGCCGAGGCAGCTGCGCTGCTGTCGGCTGCTGAGATGGATGAGTGCGAGAAGCCGCTGATCCTCGAAGGCTCACAGCTCGCCCTCCAGATCCACGAGTCGGTCGGCCACGCCATCGAGCTCGACCGCATCCTCGGCTGGGAGGCGGCGTTCGCCGGCACGTCGCATCTCGAGCTCCCCAGACTCGGCACCCACCGCTACGGCTCGGAGCTCATGAACATCACCGCCGATGCGACACTTCCTGGCGCGCTCGGCTCGTTCGGGTACGACGACGAGGGCACACCCGCCCAGTGCGTTCCGATCGTCGAAGACGGCATCTGGGTGGGCGTGCTGTCTGGACGCGACTCCGCGGCGATCGCCGGTCTGCCCGCCGGTGGGATGGTCAGGGCCGATGGATTCAACCGACTGCCGATGGTCCGGATGACGAACGTCGGACTGCTGCCGGGCGACTCGTCGCTCGAAGAGATGATCGCCGCAACCGACGACGGCATCCTGATGGCGACGAACCGCTCGTGGTCGATCGACGACCGACGGCTCAACTTCCAGTTCGGTTGTGAGATCGGCTGGGAGATCAAGAACGGACGGCGGGGCCGGATGCTGAAGAACCCGACGTACACCGGGATCACCCCGAAGTTCTGGGGCACGCTCGACATGCTCGCCGGCCAGCAGGAACGGGTGTTCTGGGGCACGCCCAACTGCGGGAAGGGCCAGCCGGTCCAGGTCGGGCGCACCGGGCACCCTGCGATGCCGGCCCGATTCTCGAAGGTTCGGATGGGAGTGCGCGGATGACGCCCGATACGGCCGCCGAGCGCGTGCTCGATCTCGTCCCGGCGGGGTTCGACTGTGAGGTCATCGTGACCTCCGGTACGGGCGCCTTGACCCGGTTCGCCAACTCCTTCATCCACCAGAACGTCTCCGAGCAGACCACGTCTGCGTCGCTGACGCTCGCGATCAATGGTCGCGTGTCGACCTCTTCGGGGACGGTGACCGCCGAGACGCTCGAAGAGTTCGTCCAGCGGGCCGCCGAGGCCACGAGGGTCGCGCCCCTCAACCCGGACTGGCCGGGCCTCACCGAGCCAACCGAGATCTCCGGGCCGAGGCCTGTTCCGGCCGCGACAGCGGCGGTGTCGCCGGATGATCGGGCTGGGCTGGTTCACGACTTCGTCGCCGCGGGCGAGGGAATGGCGTCGGCCGGCTACTGCGCGACGTCCGCGTCAACGGTGGTGTTCGTCAACTCCCGTGGACATTCCGCGACGGGTGCTGCCGCCTCGGCGATCCTCGACGGCATCCAACAAGCTGGCGGTGTCGCGGGCTCGGGGCATGCCGCTTCACGGGATCTCGCCGACATCGACGGGCAGGCGGTGGGGGCACTCGCCGCCGAACGCGCCCGACGGTCGGCATCGCCCCTCGATGTCGACCCGGGTGAGTACGAGGTGGTGCTCGCCCCAGAGGCGGTTGCCACGCTTGCGTTGTTCCTCGCCTTCTACGGCTTCAACGGGAAGGCCGTCAACGAGGGCCAGTCGTTCGTCCGTGTCGGAGATCGACAGTTCGATCCGGCGTTCGAGCTCGTTGACGACCCGCTGGACGACAGATCGTTCTCGCTGCAGTTCGACACCGAGGGAACCCAGAAGCGACGACTGCCGCTCGTGACCGATGGCGTGAGCCGCAACGTCGTCTTCGATCGCCGTGAAGCGGTGAAGGCGGGGACCGAGAGCACCGGTCACGCAATCTCCATCCTCGGCCAGAGCTTCGGCCCGATCCCGACGGCCCTGTTCGTCTCACCCGGCACGTCGACGCCCGACGCGCTCATCGCCGGCGTCGAGAAGGGGCTGTACGTCTCGACGTTCAACTATGTGAGGATCCTCGACCCGCGCACGACTGTGGCGACGGGGCTCACGCGCAACGGGACGTTTCTCATCGAGAACGGCGAGATCGGGCGAGGCGTCTCCGATCTGCGGTTCACGCAGTCGCTCGCCGGAGCGGTGGCCGATGGTCGGGTGCAGGGGTTGGGAAACGACGCTCGTTTCGCCGACTCGGAGTTCGGTCCGGGCATCGTGCACGCCCCATCGATGCGTCTCGCCGGCTGGCGCTTCACCGGGGGCGCCGCCGGTTGAATCCCTTCTTGG
>CBDTYK010000060.1:0-6645 GCA_965364595.1 uncultured bacterium | reverse complement strand
GAGGCCTGCTGTCCGAGGTGCACCCTCATCTTCGAGCCGGCGACAGGCCGCTGGGTTCGAACGACCTCGGCGACATCCCTGAAGTCGACATCGCCTTCCTCGCCCTGCCGCATGGGCTGTCTTGGAAGATCGGCCACGAACTCGCCGCGCGTGGAGCGAAGGTCGTCGACCTCGGCAGCGACTACCGGCTCGACACCAACGAGCGCTATCTCGACGCGTACGGATCCGACCACCCGCTCCAAGACGAGCTCGGGTCGTGGACGTACGGTCTTCCGGAGCTGTTCGACGTGGCCGGAGCCGACCGGGTCGCTGCCCCAGGGTGCTACCCAACGGCGGTGCTCCTGGCTTCCGCGCCGTTGTACCGGGCCGGGGTGGTCGGGGACGGCGTGATCATCGCCGACTGCCTCTCGGGCGTGTCCGGGGCGGGTCGAGGCGTCAAGGAATCGCTCATGTACGGTGCGATCGACGAGGGTGTCGCCGCCTACAAGGTGACCGAGCACCGCCACCGACCCGAGATCGAGATGGCACTCGGGATGGGCAACACCACCGAGCCAGTCGTCGTGTTCACTCCCCACCTCGTTCCCATGCAGCGCGGCGAACTGGCAACGGTCACGTTGCCGCTGGCAGCCGACCTCAACACAACCGAGGTACGTGACATCCTCCGGGCCGCCTACGACGACGCGCTGTTCGTCGAAGTCATCGACGGCCCTCCCCAGACCAGGTGGGCGGTGTCGTCGAACCGGGCATTCGTGACCGCCTTCGTGGATCATCACGCCGGGGTGATCATCGCCCAGGCGGCGATCGACAACCTCGTCAAGGGCGCAGCCGGCCAGGCGGTCCAGAACGCCAATCTGATGGTTGGACTCGACGAGGCGATGGGTCTGCCGGTCTCCGGATGGATGCCATGAGCGTCACCGCCGCCGCCGGTTTCTCGGCCAATGGCCTCCACTGCGGGGTCAAGTCGAACGGAGCCCACGACCTCTCCACGATCTTCGCTGCGGCGTCGGTCCCGACAGCAGCCGTCTTCACCACCTCGCTGACCGCAGCGCCTCCGGTCCGTCTCAGCCGGAGTCGGGTTGCGGGGGGCAGCGCTCGAGCGATCATCGTCAACTCCGGTTCGGCGAACGCCGGAACCGGGGCTGCCGGATATCGGGACGCCGAGGACATGACCGCCGATCTGGCGAGAGCGCTCGGGTGCATGTCGCAGGAGGTCCTGGTGTGCTCGACCGGCCCCATTGGTGGCCGCCTCCCGATCAACGACATCGCCAAGGCCATTCCCGATCTCGTGGCCGGCGCCGGGGCGAGCTCCGAGCACGGCACGCTCGCCGCGCGGGGGATCATGACCACCGATTCGGTCCCCAAGGAAGCGGTGGTGCAGCGGCATGGTGTCACGGTCGGTGGCATGGCCAAGGGCGCGGGCATGATCCGACCAGACATGGCGACGATGCTGGCGTTCATCACGACCGACGCATCGGTGCCCACGGCTGGGGCTCACAACACCGGATCACTCGGGGACATGCTGATGCGGGCGACCGCCCGGACCTTCAACGCCCTCAACATCGATGGATGCCAGTCGACCAACGACACGGTGATCCTGATGGCTTCGGGGGAGAGCGGAGTCGTCCTCGATCCCGACGAGCTCGAGTCGATGCTGATCGAACTGTGCGAGGATCTGGCCCTCCAGATGGCGGCCGATGCCGAAGGAGCCTCCAAGGTCGTCACGATCGAAGTCTCGGGCGCCGCCTCCGACGCCGACGCCCGCCAGGTCGGGATGGGGGTCGCCGATTCGGCGCTCGTGCGATCGTCGTTCTATGGCGCCGACCCGAACTGGGGCCGTGTGCTGGGTGCACTCGGCGTGACGGGCGTCGATCTCGACACCGACGACGTCGAGATCGCATACGACGGGACCGTGGTCGCCCGCGGCGGGGTCGGGGTCGGTGTGGACGAGGACCAGCTCTCCGCTCGACTCGGCGGCGATTTCACGCTGGCGATCCGGATTGGCGCCGGCCCGGGGCAGGCCAAGGTCGTCACCACGGATCTCACTCCTGACTACGTCGTCTTCAACGGGGAGCGCAGCTGATGGCCACCGGGCATTCCGCACCAAATCCTGCCAAGTCGCGCATCGCAACCGGCATGGCGAAGGCCTCGATCCTGATGGAGGCACTCCCGTACATCCAGCGGTTCAGCGGCAAAGTCGTCGTCGTCAAGTACGGGGGTTCGATGATGACCGATCTCGAGTTGAGCCACTCGTTCGCCGGAGACATCACGTTGCTCTCGACGGTGGGGATCAAGACCGTGATCGTGCACGGCGGCGGTCCCCAGATCTCGAAGGCCATGGAGTCGGAGGGCATCGAGCCCAACTTCGTGGATGGCTTGCGGGTCACCGATCATCAGACGATGCGGGTCGTTCAGCGGATGCTGGTCGGTGAGGTCAACGCCGACATCGTCGCCATGCTCAGCAGTCACGGCGCCGAGGCCATCGGCGTGTCGGGCACCGACGCCCGACTCCTCCGGGCGGTTCAGAAGGACGAACGACTCGGCTACGTCGGGGAGGTCGACGGCGTCAACACCGCGCTGATCGAGTCGTTGCTCGATGACGGCCTGGTGCCGGTCATCGCACCGATCGCCATGGGTGATGACGGTCACACCTACAACGTCAACGCCGACACCGTGGCTGCGGCGATCGCAGGAGCGTTGGGGGCACACAAGCTGGTCTATCTCACCGACGTCGAAGGCGTCTACGAGGACGCCAACGACCCGAGCACGCTCGTCACGCGGATGGACCGCGACCAACTCGGACGACTGCTGGACACGATGAGCGGCGGGATGCTGCCGAAGTTGACGTCCGTCGCAGCCGCCCTCGACCAGGGCGTTCGCCGGGCCCACATCCTCGATGGCCGCGTTCAACACGTCGTGCTGTTGGAGATGTTCACCCGGGAGGGCGTCGGCACGATGATGACTCAGCCAGGAGACGACCGGCCATGACCTCGGTGATGGATCGCGAGCATCAGGTGGTGATGCAGACCTACGGGCGAACGCCCATCACGTTCGTGTCAGGCGATGGATCGTGGCTGACCGACGAGTCCGGGAAGCGATACCTCGACTGTCTGACGGGATTGGCGGTCGTCTCCGTCGGGCACGCCAACCCTCGGGTGACGGCCGCAGTGACCGAACAGATGAATCGGCTGGTGCACGTCTCGAACCTCTACTACACCGAGCCGATGGTGGAGTTGGCTGAGCACCTCACGCGCCTCTCCGGCTTGGATCGGGTCTTCTTCGCCAACTGCGGGGCGACCGCGAACGAGGCGGCGATCAAACTCGCCAGGCGGTGGGGCCAGACGATGAAGGGCGATCACTGCTACGAGATCGTCACACTCGACGACTCCTTCCACGGGCGGTCACTCGCCACGCTCGCCGCGACCGGTCAGCCGAAGAAGCAGGAGACGTTCCAGCCGCTTCCCAGCGGGTTCTCCCAGGTGCCGGCGAACGACATCGATGCGCTGTCATCCCGGGTCGACGATGCGACTGCGGCGGTGATGCTCGAGACCCTCCAGGGCGAGGGTGGGGTCGTGCCGCTCGAGGTCGAGTACCTCGCCGCCGTGCGGCAACTGTGCGACGAACGTGACCTCGCTCTGATCGTCGACGACGTGCAGGCCGGGATGGGGCGCACCGGGTCCTGGTTCTCGTGGCAGCAACTCGGATTCGAACCTGACATCGCCACGACCGCCAAGGCGCTCGCAAACGGATTGCCGATCGGCGCGTGCATGGCCACGTCGGAGAAGGCCAAGGCGTTCCAGGCGGGCGACCATGCCACCACGTTCGGGGGAGGGCCGGTGGTGTGCGCGGCGGCCAACGCGGTGATCGCCGAGATCACCGAGCGGGACCTGCTCACGAACTGTCTGGAGCGCTCCGATCAGTTTCGCACCGGACTCGGGTCGATGGACGGGGTGCGTTCCGTGAGAGGACGCGGCCTGTTGCTCGGCGCCGCATTGGACACAGACCGCGCCGGCGAGGTTGCGAAGGCAGCACTCGGCCACGGCCTGATCGTGAACGCCGTCCGCCCCGACACGGTGCGCTTCGCCCCACCCCTCACCATCACCGCCGACGAGGCCAACACTGCCCTCGACCGCTTCTCCGCCGCCCTCTCGACCCAGGGTTGAGGCGCGCCAATATGGCGCATTCCAGGTCACGGTACGAGCCAGAAGGCATTGTTTCGCGAACTCTTCGCTCTCGCGATCGAAAGCCGTATGTTTGATCTTGCAAGGCCCGAGTGGCGATGAGAACGAGAGCTGGGTGTCTTCCCGGCTGAGAGTTCCGCAAGAGGAGCGGAAGATCGTTTGGACCTGAGTCCAGGTAATGCTGGCGCAGGAAGATCGTCTCAGTCGGGCCTTGCACCTTTTCTGCCCGGAGTCCCTCATGCCTGTCACCGTTCACGTTCTTCAAGAGGGCATGGCGGGGCCGAAGGTCCGATCAACGGTCAGTCTGGTGATCGACGGCGACCACGTCATCGTGATCGATCCTGGGATGGCACCCTCCCAGTCCGCCATCCTCGATCCACTGCGGTCACACGGAATCGGGCCGACCGATGTCACCGATGTGATCATCAGCCATCACCATCCCGACCACACCGTGAACGTCGGCCTGTTCGGGGAGGCCCGCGTCCATGACTACTGGGCGACGTACCACTTCGACACCTGGACCAGCCGCTCTGCCGAGGGGTTCGAGATCTCGCCGTCTGTGGTCACGTGGCTCACGCCGGGTCACACCCGCGAGGACATCACCACGATCGTCCGAACCGCGGACGAAGTCGTCGCGTTCACCCATCTCTGGTGGACTGCCGATGGTCCTGAAGTCGATCCTCGAGGAACGAATCAGAACCAGATCGAGGCAGGTCGGGCTCGGGTCCTCGCCGAGGCCACGCTCATCGTCCCGGGCCACGGGCCGGTATTCCAGCCAGACGTGAGCTGACCCCGAGAAGAGCGTGACCCTGCGACCACGAGGGCCGGGTCGCCGACCTTGCGCTGAGATCCACACTGGTTGTGGTCCCGAACCCTGGGTTGAGCTACAAGCGACCGGTCCGTAGCTTGACGCCTGTGGAGAACCGGATCGAGATCCCGAGCAGTGAGGCCGACTCGACGGCTCGGCCGGCCTCGTACCTCCCCCGGGCGATCTCGATCTCTGCGCTCACCGTCATCGTGATCGCTGTCCTGACGATGAGTGATGTCGGCGGAGATCGCTCCGATCCCCGGGTCATCGACGACGAGATCGCTCCGCCCCCGACCGTCGAGGGTGACGGCTCGCGGGCGGCCTTGAACTCGTTCCCACTTCCGGGATCGGGAACGGTCACTTCGATCCTCGAACTCGATGGGGAGTTGGTGGTGATCGCCGCCGGGGACTTCTGGGGTAGTTCGGTCTGGAGGCTCGACGAGACCTCCGGAACCTGGGAGAGCGCCGGCGGCGTCGCAGGAGTCAGGATCGTCGATGCTGTCGTGCATCCGGACGGGCTCGCCGCCGTCGGAGTCGGAACTTTCGATCGCAACCCGGTGCTCCTCATCGGACCTGCGACTGATCTCCGGCAGATCTCGCTCGAGTTCGTGACCGGAGAGATCCCGTACGAGATCGACTTCGTCGCAGGATCGCTGTTCGTCTCCGCGCGGTTCCAGGACGGCTCGGGTGGCCCTCCGTCGAACATCTACCTGATCGAAGGAGAGCAACGACCTCGACCCGTCGACTTCGTCCGGAACGATGCGGTCGTCGAGGACGTCGTTGCGCGCGGAGGTGAGGTGTTTGCCGTGGGTAGCGAGGCGGGCAGACCAGCCATGTGGCGTGTGGGCGCAGGCGGTGGCCTGACGGCGATCGATCTCGATCTCGGCGTCGAGTCAGGACGGATCGCCGCCGCCGGTCAAGTGTCTGGGGAACTCGTTGGGCTGGTGATCGGAGGGTTCGGCACCGAACTCGCGTCGACGTCCGTCTACCGGCTCGAATCCCCGGTCGAGGTGCTCGACGAACCGATCCCGGGCACCTGGGATCGCCTCGTCATCGACGGTGACCAGGTGCTCGCCCTCCCGGATCAGTTCCTGGCGTTGCCCGACGGCGAGCTGACCACGTACCGAACGGCGAGCGGCGTTTCGTGGGTTGCCGGGCGGGCGCGATTCGTGCCGCCCGGAGACGACGAGCGCGGTGAGCGAACGATGTTGATCGAGGACGCCGTGTTCCGCGAGTCGGGCGACCTCGTGGTCGGCGGCGCAACGAGCGGCCAGTGGCCGTATCCGGTGGTTGCGTCCGAAGGTACGGTCGGCCGATCGTTCGAGATCCCGATCGGTCCGTGGGCGCTCGCGGACGAAGTCGAAGCTGGCCGGGAGATCGTCCACATCGGCAGCATCCACGTCTCCCTTCACGGTGACGTCGTCACGGTGCGTGAGGGTTTCGGGCGGTCGTGGGCACAACCCGTGTTCGCGGACGAGCCGTCCGTTGGGGGAGAGGTGGACGTCGTCGAACTCGACTTCGGACATCTGCTTGTCGCGAGCCGACCGTATCGTGCGCTGTGGTTCTCGACCGATGGTTTGGCCTGGCAGCTCATCGAACGGGACGTCGTTGCGATCGCAGGTTCCGGCGACTCGGCGATTGCGATCGTCCGTCGAGATG
>CBDTYK010000059.1:0-6655 GCA_965364595.1 uncultured bacterium | reverse complement strand
AGCAACGGTGACCGCGTGACAACGGGGCGACACGCGATGCGGAACGCGTCTGATCTGCGACCCTCTCGTGACGTGGGGGGCGACCCCCACACCCCCGGGCCTGGCCCGCCACGCGATTGCGGTGGATCTGGCAGCAACGGCGAATTCGTGACAACGGGGCGACGCGTCTGATCTGCGACCCCCTCGTGACGTGTGGGGGGCGACCCCCACACCCCCAGGCCTGGCAGCTCGCCACCGCATGTATTGGGCTCAGGGGTACCGGTGCGCTCGAGCCAATACCCAGGACTCAGAACTCACGACTCATGACTGCGTGACGGCGCCCACGCGCCGTCACGCAATCACCGGGACGTTCTCCATGGCTGCGGCGACCTTCTCCTCGGGGTAGTCGTAGTCGACCAGCTCACCTGCGAGGAACGCTTCGTACGATTTGAGGTCGAAGTGGCCGTGACCACACAGCGCAGTCAGGATCACCTTCTCCTCGCCGCTCTCCTTCGCCAGCTTCGCCTCGCGGATCGCAGCGGCGATCGCGTGGGTCGGCTCCGGCGCCGGGACGATGCCCTCGGTCTTGGCGAACATCACGGCAGCCTCGAAGCACTCGTTCTGATGGATCGACTCGGCCTCGACCAGTCCCTGGTCGTAGATGTGCGAGACGAGCGGCGACATGCCGTGATAGCGCAAGCCGCCGGCGTGGATCGGGTCCGGGATGAAATCGTGCCCGAGCGTGTGCATCTTGACGAGCGGTGTCATTCCCATGGTGTCGCCGAAGTCGTACCGGTACTCGCCTTTCGTCAGCGAGGGGCAGGCCGCAGGCTCGACACACCGTATGGTCGGGTTCATTCGACCCGCCATCTTCTCCCGCAGGAACGGGAACGACAGCCCACCGAAGTTCGAGCCGCCGCCGGTGCAGCCGACGAGGAGATCGGGGGTCTCACCGACCTTGGCGAGCTGCAACAGGGCTTCCTCGCCGATGATGGTCTGATGCAACAACACGTGGTTCAACACCGAACCGAGCGCATACTTGGTGTCGGGGTCGCCCACCGCCGCTTCCACGGCCTCCGAGATGGCAATGCCCAGGCTGCCCGGTGAGTCGGGGTCCCTCGCGAGGATCGCCCGTCCCGCCTCGGTGAGGTCGGAGGGGCTCGGGTGCACGGTTGCGCCCCAGACCTCCATCATCGTCTTGCGATAAGGCTTCTGGTCGTACGACGCACGAACCTGCCACACCTCGCACTCCATGCCGTACTGCGCCGTGGCGAACGCCAGCGCCGACCCCCATTGGCCCGCGCCAGTCTCGGTCGTGAGCTTCTTGACGCCTTGTGCGGCGTTGTAGAACGCCTGTGGCACCGACGTGTTGGGCTTGTGTGACCCCGCCGGGGACACACCCTCGTACTTGTAGTAGATCCGCGCCGGGGTGTCGAGCTGTTCCTCGAGCCGCTTCGCACGGAACAGCGGGGTCGGGCGCCAGATCTTGTACACGTCGAGGACCTCACCGGGGATGTCGACATAGCTCTCTCCGGTGACCTCCTGCTCGATGAGCGCCATCGGGAACAGCGGTGCCAGGTCGTCGGGCCCGATCGGCTCGTGTGTGCCGGGATGGAGTGGCGGTGGTGGGGGTGCGGGCAGGTCGGGGATGATGTTGTACCACTGCGTGGGCATCTCGGACTCGTCGAGAAGGATCTTGGTGGGCTCGGCCATCGGTGCGCTCCTGAGTTGCTTGCAGCGAAGCTAATCCCGGGCATTCCACCGGTCCCCCGAAACCGGCTGCGTTCTCGGATTGTTGGCTAAAGCAGGTCTCGGACCCGACCGATGAATGGTCCACAGCGGTATCCGAGGAGAACCGAGCATGATGCTTTCAGGCAACCTATCCGATTGGAGTGTGGGTGACCTCCTGCAGATGCTCCACATCACGAAGAAGACGGCGTCTCTCCACATCGAAGGTGTCGATCGGTCCGGCGTGGTCTACTTCGATGAGGGCACGGTCGTCAACGCCGCGGTGAGCCTTGGCGGCGGCCCGAAGCCCGACCCGAGAGACGAGGTCGTCGAGGCCGTCTACGTGCTCGAGTTGCTCGACGAGGGCTCCTTCGAGATCAAGAACGAGGTTCCTCCGCGCACGATCGAGCCGCTCCCCGTCGCCGAGGCGCTCGAGCTCGCCGGCCAGCACCTCGACGCCGAGCGACATCTCGACGAGACAGGTCTCTTGGCAGCTCGCGGTCTGAGGCTCGCTCAGGAAATCGAAGAGCCGATCATCCTCTCCGAGCAGGTGTGGAATGCGATTTCGGTCTCCATTCCGGCCTTCACCTTCCCTGAGCTCGAGGAGCGTCTCGGTCGCGCGGCAGCAGTCTCGACCGTCGAGCAATTCAGAGATCTCGGCATCCTCGAGGCGGTCCTCGAAGATGCGGAACCGACTCCGTCTCCCGTCGACCTGGAGTCTCCGATGATGGCCGACTTCGGCGATCTCCAGGATGACCAGGAGGTCGACTCACAACTCGCGGATGCTTTTGCCGACGCCTGGATTCCGCCTACACCCGAACCGGCGGACGAACCGTGGACACCTCCGGCCGGCCAGGTCGACGACGGATGGGGAGCACCCGCAGCCGAACCGGACGACTCCTGGGCATCCTCTGCACAGGAGCCCGCTGATGATCCCGCACCGAGGCTCGAGTCCGAGGAGATTGCGGTACACGAGTCCGAGCAGATCGTCCCGCACAACCCCGAGGAGGTCCGGCCGATCGTCTCTGACGCGCCCGACGACTCGATCGTCGTGTCCGAGGAACCGGTCGACGCCCCGGCCGCGCCGATGACGAGCGGGCTCACACCCGGAGCGTCGTCCCTGTCCGCCGCGATCCGTGCAGCCGCCGGGGCTGCGGCCTCGGGTCCGTCCGACGACGAGGCGCAGCTCCTGTCGGAGGCAGCGAACGGCGGAACGCCAGAAGACGATGTCGTGGCCGACGCCCAGGATGGGTCACTTCGCCGCACGGTCAAGTCGCTGGTGTCGCCTTCGTCGGAGGCATCGTCCGGCGGGGGATTCGGCGATCTGAGCGCTCGATTCAGGCAAGCCGCGGCAGCCGACCAAGAGGACTGACGTCCGGCATGGTGTCCGTGCGGCGGGAGGCGTAGCCTGAGAGCAATGGCATTGCCCCCACCCCCGCATTTCGATCCGTCCGGATGGGCGAAGACCTCGCCTCTCGTCATCGGTATCGGAGGCGGCAGTGGCTCGGGGAAGACGACGATCGCCGAGGCGCTGGCAGACGCCATCGACGGCGTCACGTTCATCCGCCACGACGACTACTACCGGCATCTCCCGGAACTGACGCTCCAGGAACGAGCGCTCCTCAACTACGACCACCCCGACTCGCTCGAGACTGACCTCCTGGTGAAGCATCTGGACATGCTCCGGGATGGGCAGCCGATCGAGAAGCCGATCTACGACTTCACCAACCATCTCCGGTCGGATGTGACGCTCGCGATCGCTCCGTCGCCCGTTGTCGTCATCGAAGGCATCTTGGTGCTGGCCGAACCCGGTCTTCGAGACCACATGGATCTCAAGGTCTTCGTGGACACGGATGCGGATCTGCGGCTGGCTCGCCGGCTGGAACGTGACATGACCGAGCGGGGTCGCACACCTGATTCGGTGCTTCGACAGTATCTCTCAACGGTGCGTCCGATGCACCTCCAGTTCGTCGAGCCATCGAAGCGTCATGCCGACATCATCATCCCCGGTGGGATGCGGGTCGGTGCGGTCGCAACGATCATCGAGTTGATGCGAGCCCGCTTCACCTGATCGACAACTCGGCTCGCCCAGCGGAGCCCGATGTCTACGCTCTCTCCCATGTCGTTGAACGTGACCGTCGTCGGAGTTGGAGCGATGGGTGAAGCCATCGTGCGAGGGCTTCTGGCCGGTGGCTGGGAGCATGCGTCGGTGGATGCCCTCGTCCGCGATCGGGCCCGGGCCGCCGAGCTGACCGAGAGCCTGGGCATCCGCGTGGATGTCGACCCCGCCGAGGTGATCCCGAACTCGGCGGTGGTCGTGATCGCCGTGAAGCCGAAGGATGTCAACGCCGTGCTCCAGGCGATCGCCGGCTATCTCGATCCCGACTCCGTCGTACTTTCGGTCGCGGCAGGCGTCACGCTCGAGTCGATCGAGTCGGTTCTCGTGGACCAGGCGGTCGTCCGCTCGATGCCGAACACGCCTGCCATCGTCGGGGAGGGTGTGGCCGGAGCGGCAGTAGGGCACCACACGTCCGATGAGCAACTCGGCCATGCCATCTCCGTGCTCGAGGCGGTCGGAGCGGTCGAGGTCCTCGACGAGACCGTGCTCGACGCCGTCACAGCTGTGTCCGGGACCGGGCCGGCCTACGTCTTCTTGCTGGCAGAAGCGCTCATCGAGGCCGCCATCCGCGAAGGCATGTCGCGTCGGGTCGCAGAGACATTCGTGCACCAGACCATCCGGGGAGCCGGGCACCTCCTCACCGAAACGGGCATCGGTGCGCCTCGGCTGAGAAGCCAGGTGACCTCGCCCGGAGGGACCACGGCTGCGGCAGTCCACGTGCTCGAGGAACGCGGGTTCCGTGCCCTCGTGGAAGACGCCGTGCGGGCAGCCGCCAAACGATCGAGGGAGCTCGGCTCCGGCGAGTGACCCTGCGCTGCTCGTGGTGTAGGTTGGCGGCATGAGCCTCTTCTCTCGAGTCGTGCTTGCCGCAACGCAGCATCCGCTGGTCACCAAGACGTTCACCGGAACGACCCCAGGGCGGGCAGTGGCCGAACGATTCGTGGCGGGAAACGACCTCGACGCCGCGGTCGGGACGGCCAAGGAGTTGAACCAACGGGGCCTGACGGTGTCGCTCGACCTCCTCGGGGAGGAAGTCCACGACCGGGAGTCGGCACTCATGGCCGCCGATCGATACGTAGAGTCGATCGACCGCATCGCCTCAGACGGGATCGCCGGGAACATCTCGATCAAGCTCACGCAGCTCGGGCTGGCGTTCGATCCCGGCCTCGCCGCCGAGAGCCTGAATCGGCTGGCGACACGGGCCGCCGAGATCGACTCGACGGTGAGCATCGACATGGAAGCCTCGGAATTCACCGACGCAACCGTCGACATCTACGACACCGCCCAGCGCGAACACGGAAACCTCGGGCTCTGTCTTCAGGCATACCTGCATCGCACGCCGGAGGACCTCGAGCGCCTCATCCCACTCGGAGGCCACATTCGGTTGTGCAAGGGTGCCTATGTCGAGCCCCCCGGCATCGCCTTCCAGTCGGACGACGACGTCGATGCGGCGTTCGCCCGACTGCTCGAGCGACTGATGGGAGCCGAGGACGTGACGCCTGCGATCGCCACCCACGACGGCCGGCTGATCGACCTGGCGCTCAAGTTCGCCGCCCGCCGCAGCAACCGCTGGGAGATGCAGATGCTCTACGGCGTGCGCCCCGGGCTCCAGACCGAGCTGGTCGACGCAGGCAACCCGGTTCGGATCTACGTGCCGTTCGGCTCGGAGTGGTACGCCTACCTGACCCGTCGACTCGCCGAGCGCCCCGCCAATCTGACGTTCTTCGCGCGAGCACTGGTCGGCCGAAGATGATGCAGCAGGCACCGGGATTCACGCTCACCGACTCCGAAGGGACGTCCGTCTCGTTGAAGGATCTCCTCGGGTCCCGGCTGGTCTTCTTCTTCTATCCGGCAGCGATGACCCCCGGCTGCACAACCGAGGCATGCGACTTCAGAGATGACTACGCCGCATTCACCGATGCCGGGTACCGAATCATCGGGATCAGTCCGGACAGCCCGGAGCGGAATCAGGCGTTCAGGGACAAACACGGTCTTCCGTTCCCGCTTCTCTCCGACCCCAACCACGTCGTTGCCGAGGCCTTCGGTGCATGGGGGACGAAGAAGAACTACGGGCGCGAGTACGAGGGTCTCATTCGTTCGACGTTCGTCCTCGATGCAGACGGGACGATCCTCCACGAGCTGAGGAATGTCCGAGCGAACGGGCACGTGGGGCGGGTCAAGGAGCTGCTGGGCCTCGGCTGACGATCCGATCCCGGAGAAAGTCGGTCACGGCTTCGATCAGCCGTCCGACGTGCGGGGCGTGACGGCAGCCGTGTGAAAGCTCCAGTTGCACGCCCCCGAACCTTGGCAGATTCACCGGATTGGCGGGATGTCGCCCCTCGAGACCTCTTGGGATTTCGTCGCCGGTGAGCACGTTGAGGCTCGTTGCGCCCCGCAGCCGTCGTGACATCTCGGCGGCCAGTCCGTCGGAGGCTCCACCGACGAGGACGGTCCGCTTCAGGTGGCGGCGGCCGAAGCCGTGCAGCGAGACCGCAACATCAACATGGTCGAGGAACGAGCTGAGCTGCTGGCTGGCGGCGGGATCGTACTGGATCGAAGGGACGTGCCATCGGAGGTGTTCGCTCTGGTGAACCAGGTAGAGCGACGCGCCGGCGCGGGCAGCGACTTCGGCTGCGATTGTGTCGGTCTCCTTCTCGATACCGCCATGGAGCGCCATCACTCCCACATTGGATGCGAGCCGAAGGTGTTCGGTGACTTCTGGATGTGCGAGCAGTTGATCGAACACGTCGCAATTGTGCCAATGATCGACGCCAACCAGATGTTTGAGTTTTCGTTCAAGTTCTTGAGTCGGGCCCACCCGTCTACGTA
>CBDTYK010000058.1:0-6681 GCA_965364595.1 uncultured bacterium | reverse complement strand
ATCGACGAGAACTCAATGGAGCGACGCCTCGACGTGCTCCGCCCTTACCTGTACACCGAGGTGTAGGCCTCGCTCGCTGACGCTCGCATTGGCGTCATCGGTTCTCGGTCATCGGTTGTCGGTCTTGTTGTGAGCCGTCTCCGGTAGGGGCGATGTTGACATCGCCCGCGGCGCATCACGTCGGACCCGTCGGATCACCCGCAGGCGCGTTTGGTGTTTCGTTACGGCTTGTACGGCTCCCGGTTCGGCGGTGTACCCGGTAGGGGCGATGTTCACATCGCCCGCAGCGCATCACGTCGGACCCGTCGGATCACCCGCAGGCGCGTTTGGGGTTTCGCTACGGCTTGCGAGGCCCCGGTGCGGCGGTGATGGGGGATGTTCACGGTATCCGCGGCGCATCACGTTGGATCCGTTTGGGATCTACGGGGGCGTATGACGTCGGGCCCGTCGGGTTTTCCGGCGCGGTTGGGGTTTCGTTACGGCTTGTACGGCCCCCGGTTCGGCGGTGTACCCGGTAGGGGCGATGTTCACATCGCCCGCGGCGCATCACGCCAGACCGGACGCACACCGACAGGCGCGAGGCGGCCGGTGGGCCCAACGCGCCTGATCCGGGCACGAACGAGAACACGGCCCGAGCCGCGGGCGACCAGATGGTCGCCCCTACACGACGCCCAGTTCTGCCAGGAGGCCTCGTACGCGGGCTTCGATGTCGTCGCGGACGGGGCGGACCTCGGCGACGCCCTTGCCGGCGGGATCGTCGAGCTCCCAGTCGAGATAGCGCTTCCCCGGGAGGACCGGGCAGGTGTCGCCACACCCCATCGTGATCACGACGTCGGCGACCTCGAGGTCGCTGTCGGTCCACCGGTGGGGTGTCTGCGAGGAGATGTCGATGCCCACTTCGGCCATCGCCTCGACCGCCGACGGGTTGACCGACTCTGCAGGCTCCGACCCGCCTGAGAGCACGAGCACACCGTCACCCCCGATCGCTCGTGCAAACCCGGAGGCCATCTGGGAGCGACCTGCGTTGTGGACGCACAGGAACAGGATCGATGGACGTTCGTCAGACATTGGCTGCCTTTCTCTGGGGATTGAATGCGGCCGCCGCTCCGACAGCCAATGCCGCTCCGAGCATCTGAGCAAGGACGAACGGGGCAACGGAGCGGGGCTCGATGCCCGTGTAGCTGTCCGTGAACGCACGAACGATGGTCACGACCGGATTGGCGAACCCTGTCGAGACCGTGGCGACGATGATCGTGGTCACCCACGCTCCGACTGCCACCGGGATCGACGACTCCCGTCCGGTGTCGACCAACAAGAGGATCACCAGGACGAGGCCGAAGGTGGCGAATACCTCGCCGGCGAAACGACCCGCCCCGCCTCGTTCGATCGAAGCAATGGACACGAGCTCTGACGCGAACGTGAGATTCGCGATGATCAGCCCCCCGAAGCCTCCGACGAGCTGTGCCGTGATGATCCGGATTGCTGCTCCCGGCTCGAGACTTCGCCGGGCGAGCAACGCGAGCGTCACGGCTGGGTTGAACTGCGCACCGCTGATCGGGAGAAACATGGCGATTGCCACCCCGAGGCCGGTACCCACGACGACCGCATGGATGAAGAGCTGCGTCGCCGGGGGTGCACCCAACTGCTCGACCGCCCAGCCGCTCCCGACGATGACTGCCAGGAGCACACCGGTGCCGAGGGCTTCCGCGAGGAGGATGGGGCGCGAACTCATCGCCGACGAGGGTAAGGGGCCGAGGTGAACAAGAGGTGGCCGGCGTCAGGGGACATCGACGACCTCGATCAACACGTCGTCGAGTGGCTTGCGGGCGATGTCGGGCACTCGGCAATCGTCGGCCGGGTAGCCGATCGGGATGAGCACGAACGGGCGCTCGTTCTCGGGTCTGCCAAGCAGGTCGGACAGGAACCGCATCGGTGACGGCGTGTGCGTGAGAGTCGCCAGCCCCATGCGGTGTAACGCCGTGAGGAACATACCGGTGGCGATCCCGACACTCTCTTTCACGTAGTAGTTGTGGACCCGTTGTCCAGACTCGTCGGTGCCGTAGCGCTGCTCGAACACCACGACGATCCACGGAACAGTTTCGAGGAAGGGCTTGCGCCAATCGGTTCCGAGCGGCTCGAGGGCGGCCTGCCATTCCTCGTTCATCCTGCCGCCCAGATAGTTCTGTCGCTCTTCGGCTTCGGCCGCCTCCCGAATCCTGCGCTTCATGCCGGGGTCACCCACCAGCACGAACGTCCAAGGCTGTCGATGTGCTCCCGATGGAGCAGTCGATGCAGCTTCGACGGCCAACTCGATCAACCGCCTCGGGACAGGTCGATCCGAGAAATCTCGCACGCTGCGCCGCGCCGAGTACTCCTCGAGGATCGATACACCCGTCTTCTCGGGATCGTCGACGTCGAGCGACCGATAGGGCACTGTGTGTGGGGTCGGCATGCTCAGAATCTACTGGTCGGTCTCCACGCCGACGATCGATCCGTCGTTGCTGCCGAGAACGACGAGCGAACCGAAGACCGACGGCGTCGACGCCATGAAGTTGCCGGGGACGCCGACTTCGAGGCTCCACAGCTCATCCCCGGAACCGGCATCGAAGGCGAACAACTTCCCGTTCTCGGCGGTCACGAGCACGACGTCGCCGACCAGGACGGGTGATGAATACGACGCGTCGCCCAGCTCCGCCGACCAGCGCACTTCCCCGTCGTCGAGGCCGAAGGCGATGAGTTGACCGGATCCGGTCGGCACGAACCCGACGCCGGAGCCGACCGCGACCGCACCGTAGATTGGCGAACCGACGTCGAGTAGCCACTCGATCGCTCCAGACAGCGACGCCGACAGGAGCACCCCGCCCGTTGAGCCCACGTACACCGAGCCTCCGGCGATCACCGGCGTGGCTGCCACGCCGTCTGCGTAGGTGGTCAGTTCTGCGCCCGGGTCCGGCAGGGTCACGAACTCGACGGCCAGCGAGGTCAGGTCGACCAGGGCCAGCGTGTTGTCGCGGGTGCCGATCACGATCGTCTGGCCGGCAGCAGCCGGCGAGGAGTCGGCCCGCGCCTCCAAGGCGATCGAGTTGCGCTGGACACCAGAGGCGGGGTCGAGCACGAACAGTTCATCGCCGACAGCGACCCACAAGGAGCCGTCGAACAGCAGCGGGCTCGATCGGGTCGCCCCGTCGAGGTCGGCCTCCCAGGCGATGTCGCCCGTCCCGGGGTCGTGGCGTCGGACGACGCCCGCAGCGGACACCGAGAAGACCGAGTCTCCGGAGGCCACGATCGAGGCGTCTGCTTGACCGATCGGCGAACGCCACATGACCTGGCCGGTGCGGACGTCGAAGGCAACGAGCTCGCCTGAACCGTCGGGGACGAATCCGGTGTCACCGACCAGCACCGGCGAGGCGATCACCGGTTCCTCACCATCGATGCGGTACGCCACCGACGGACCTCCCCCGATGCTCCCAGAGGCCTGACCGGACCGGGCTGGATCGGAGCGGTAGCCGCCGATCATGGAGGCATCGACGTCGGGGACCTCCACGACGGCTTCCTCGGGTGCGCACGCGGATCCGAGGAGTCCGACCGAGATGACGATCGAGACCATCGCTCTCGGTGTGATCACAGGACCTGGGAGAGCAGCGGGGTCCAGACCTCCGAGTGGGTCGGGAAGGGGGCGATGGCGTGTCTGAGCGACTCGATCGTCAGTTCGCCGATGATTGCGATCGTGGCTGCATGGATCATCTCACCGGCATCGGAGGAGACGAATGTCGCTCCGACGAGCCGCCGACTGGCTGCGTCGAAGACGAGCTTCGCCCAACCGGGGTGCTCATGACCGTGGCTGTAGGGGGCTGCGATGTCGGCCAGGTCCCACTCGGATGTGATCACGTCGATGCCCTGATCGTGCGCCTGCTGCTCGGTCAAGCCGACTGCGGCCAGGTTCGGGACTGTGAACATCACCCTGGGGGTTGCGGCCCGGTCTCCCCAGGCTCCGCCGGATGACCCTTCACCCAGGAGGTGTTCGGTCAGGATGGATCCGTGATAGTTGGCTCCGTGTGTGTACGGCGCCCGACCGTTGACGTCACCGACGGCGTAGAGCCAGTCCTCGGCGCCCGCCACACGCAGCCATTCATCGGTCTCCAGCTCATCGGGGTCGACACCCACCGACTCGAGGCCGATCGCCGTTACCCGCGGTCTGCGGCCGATGGCAACCAGGACGTGGTCGGCCGCCACCGGCTCGCCGTCCTCGAGTTCGACGAGCACGCAATCATCGGAGTCGACGAATGCCGAGGCTGAGGAAGAGAACCGGAATTCGATGCCCAGCCGCCCGAGTGCCCGCTCGATCCGTTTCGCTGCCTCGGGCTCTTCGGCCGGTACCGGCCGATCGGCGAGGTCGAGTACCGTCACCTGCGAGCCCAACAGCCTGAACGCCTGCGCAAGCTCGCACCCGATCACACCGGCGCCGAGAACGACGAGTCGATCAGGAACGGTTTGGACCGTCGTCAGATCGGCGGCGGGACCGACGCGCCGGTTGTCGATCCCCGGAAGCCGTGGCATCACCGGGGCGGCGCCCGTGGCGATCACCACGGCGCGCCGCGCATGTACGGTGCGATCCTCCTCGATCAGTTCCACCTTCCCGGGACCCGTAATGCGGCCGTGGCTCCTCGACAATCGGACTCCGGCTGCCTCGAGCGAGGCGACGTGCTGGGCGTCGGAACCTCCGGAGGTGACACGATCCCTGAGCTTGAAGACCTCGGCTGGATCGATTTCGGGCGAGGACACTCCTTGACTCTGGGTTGCCTCGTACAGCGCCCGTGCCGGTGTCAGCAACGCCTTGGAGGGGATGCAAGCGGTGAACGGGCACTCACCTCCGACGTCGGCTGGTTCCAGGACCAGCACGTCCAGACCTGACTGGGCGAGACGGGGCGCAGACGCCTCTGCGGCTGAGCCGCCGCCGATGAAGACGACATCGAACTCGGATTGTGACGCTGGTCGATTCATGTGGGCGAACATACCCGCTCGCCGGTGGGAGAAACGAGAGTCAGCCGACCTGCAGCGCGTGTCGTGGCACTTCCACGTCTGGCATCAGGTGCCCGCGACGTCGCGCCTTCCTGAGCGTCAGGACGAAGGCATTGGTGTGTTCGGCACGCTCCAGGGTGAGAGAACCATCCTGGAGTTCAGCGAGCACACGACTGATCGCCAGGCCCAGCCCGATCGACGAGGGCATCGTCCTCTGCTCGGCATCGAGCCGTTGGTACGGAAGGAAGATCGAGCGGGCCTTGTCCGGCGGCATCTCGGGGCCGGAGTCGTGCACCTCGACGCGCACGCTGTCCTCGGCGTCGATCACCTGGACGAAGATCTCCTCTCCGCCGTACCGGAAGGCGTTGGTGACGAGATTCCGCAGGATCTGACGAACGCGCACCGGGTCGGCCATCACATCGACCTTCGGGTAGCCGTCGACCAGGTAGGCGGGGCTGCCGGGGAGCGATCGCAGCGTCCGTTCGACGATCCGACCGATGTCGAACGGTTCGAAGTTGATGGTCACCTCGCCGATGTCCGAACGGGACCACACCAACAGGTCCTCGATGATGTGGCTCATCTCGATGGCGTGGTGTTCGATGAGCTCACGGAACTCCTCGAGATCGCTCTCACCGTAGACCAGCGATTCGTTCTGGAGCTCGTGGCTGAACCCCAGCACCGCCGTGAGCGGAGTCCGGAGCTCGTGGGATATCGACGCAATGAACCGGTTCTGCGACTCCAGTGTCGCTTCGAGTCGTTGGCGGGCGATGGTCAGTTCGGTGACGTCCTGAAGCGCGACATACACGTTCGTGTAGTCGGGCTCCGAATCGGTCCCGGCAGCGTGCCATCTGACGACGAGCTCGATCGGCTGGCCGTCCACATCCACATCCGACGCGGTGTGTTGGGCAATCCGCTCCCCGTCTGCAACCGCCATCACACTTGCGAGCAACGACTCGGCCGAACGCTGATTGAGCCTGGCTTCGAGTGTCCGAGACTGGTCGGACAGACCGAGGCGCCGCGAGAGGTCTTGCGCGGCCGGGTTGATGTCCTTGATCTCGATCTCCGCCAAGATCGAAGCGAGGATGTCCGTCCGTTCGAGCAAGTATCGACGAAGATCGGTCACGCCGGTCGTCCTCAGCTCGCCGATGCGTGCCGCGACTCGCGAGTGGTCCTCCCGCTGGATCGCAACCGGGGAAGCGTCGAAGAGCGCACGGTGACTGCGCTCCACGGAACTCAGCTCATCGACGACCTTGAGCCGCTCCTCCTGAAGCTCCTCTGGGCGAATCAGCAGGCTGCGCACGTAGAGCCCGCCGAGGATCGACAGAGCTGCTCCGAGACCCCAGATCAGAGCCGACACATCAGACGAAGTCGGCCAACCTCCAGACGGAGCGACTGCCACGGTCCACGGGACAGGCAGCCGCTCGGATCTCACCGACCGAAGGACCGGCTGTTCGAGCAACCGATCACCGATGACCGGTGTCCGGCCCTCGCCCCAGACCACGATGTCGAATTCGTCCGAGGCGTCTCCGACCCTGCCGCTGTGCACCAGCTGGTCCCAATCCACGATGACCGCTGCGAAGCCCCATGCCGTGCCGTCCTCGTTGAAGATCGGCCGTCGGATGGCGAGGCCTCTCCCTCCTTGGACGAGACCGAACGGGCCCT
>CBDTYK010000057.1:0-6721 GCA_965364595.1 uncultured bacterium | reverse complement strand
CCGAGCGTCTCGTTCCCGAATTCGAGCCGATCGGGGCGTTCGAGATAGGCCTCGAGTTCACCCGGATACGTCGATGGCAGATCGGCCCATTTGGTTCCCGCCCATCGGGAGAGCAGCGACCACTCGATCAGCTCTTCGTCGACCAGCACCGGCACTCCGCTGCGTGCGGCGATCGGTGCGGCGGTCTCGAGTGCTCGCTGCAGAGGTGAGGACCACACGGCGACGATCGGTTGAGAGCCGAGATAGCGGCTCACTGCGCGCGCCTGGACGTTGCCGGTCTCCGACAGCGGAAAGCCGGGGAGTGAGTCGTAGACGACCTCTTCGGGATTGTGTGCCTCGCCGTGTCGGACCAGGTGGACGTGTCGTGCCATCGGCGGCAGCCTACGGCTCACATGTGGTCGTGTTGTCGATCTCGAGCGGACCGAGGTCGAGAAAGGGAATCTTCGGCGTGGGGCGAGAAATCTTCAAGGTGTCACCCGATTATTACCGATGGAAGCGGGTACACTCCGACGAGGAAGCCGACCCGCAGAGCGTGTAGTCATGTCACTGGACGACCGAGAACAGCAAATCCTCTCCGAGATCGAACGACAGTTCTACGAGGAAGACCCCTCGCTCGCCCGTGCCGTCCGCAACATCGATCGTCCCCGCCGGTTCGGGATCAGGCTCCCGATCGTCGGTCTCGTCATCGGCGCGGTGATCATGCTCGCCTTCTTCACGGTTCAGACGATCGTCGCGCTGGCGGGTTTCGCCATCATCGTCGCTTCCGCCACGGCGCTCGTCTACGAGCTCTCGGACCGCAATCCGAAACCGACTTCCCAAGCTGATCCCGGGTCGGGAAAAACACCCTGGCGCGGACCGTTCGGCCGCCGCTGATCCTCCACTAAGGTACCCCTGCACCCAGGGCGGCCGCCGACGCGGCCACGGGTGGGCAAACAGGTTTGGAGATCGACTGGGTGTGTGTTCCCCGGTCCCGATGTGTTCGGAGCAAGAGTTGAGAGAGGGATTCACGGCCCAACAGGCCTCGAAGTTGACGTCTGCGACCCATCACCAGCTGCGATATTGGGATCGCGTGGACCTCGTCAGACCCTCCATTCAGAGCACCAACGGACGCCCTGGCGTTCGCCGCCTCTATTCGTTCCGCGACCTGGTTGCTCTGCGTGTCGTCAAGAGCCTGCTCGACAACGGCATGTCACTCCAGCGTGTTCGTCGCGCATGGGACTATCTGAGGCGAAATGCCGACATGGACGGACACCTCGCCGAGGTGAAGCTCGTCACCGACGGCCGCAGCATCTTCAAGGTCGCCAAAGAGGACGACGAGGTGCTCGACGCGTTGCGAGAGGGCCAGCTGGCCTTCTTCGTGGCGATCGACGAGATCACTCGTTCTGTCGAGGACGACGTCACGAGATTCGAACTGGATCGCAACACCTTCCTCCAGATGCTGCACCGCGTCGAGGACGATGTGCGCGAGGAGCAGCGTCGTTCGTCGAACGGCTGAACCCTCGGGCGTCGGGCGGCTCGAACGAGACGATGTTCGGTACGACTCGTCGGATCAGGCCGCCCGAGGCGCTCAGCGTCTGCGGATCGACTGCAGCGCCACTCGCTCCTTGATGCGTTCGACCGGCTTCTGAGACCGGCTGAGCCGGTCGTCGGCCACCTCGAATGCCCGGCGCCCGTCGCCGACAGGTGAGCCCCCGTACGCCACTGCGCTGTAGATACGGGCGAGCGGCACCAGATCCGGGTGCTTGGCCTCTGCGATCTCGAGCGGTGTCAGGTCCTCGGAGACATCCGATCCGAGATCCCTCAGCCGGTCGGTGATCTCCATCCACGCCACCTCGATGTTGCCGACGGCGACGGCCGCGAGCCGCCGACGTCGACGGACGGACTTGTACACGGGCAGTGCCACCGTGGCGACGACGAGCAGCAGCGCCCATGGCGCCCAACCGGGAACCCGGATGCCCTCGCCCGTCCGCAGGTCTGGCGTGGAATCGCCGAGGAACTCGTCGAAGTCCGGGAGGATGGGGTCGCGCTCACCCGGGAGCCGGTCGGTACCGCCAACCGCCTCGGCATCATCGGGCGCAGGGACGTAGGCGCGTGCATCGAACCCGATCTCCTGCTGGCCGAGCGAGCGATTGATCCCGTCAGAGCGAGGTGTCGGGTCGAACCTGACCCAGCCTTGACCGTCCATCCAGATCTCCACCCATGCATGGGCGTTGCGCTCTCGAACGACGATCAGCTCCGAGCCGTCCTCCTGGTTGACGACGTCTCCTGGCGTGAATCCGAGCACGACACGGCTCGGCAGCCCCAGCGAGCGGGCCATGACTGCCATGGCGGTTGCGAACTGTTCGCAGTACCCGATGCGGAAGTTCTCGCTCTCGGGATCGAGAAGCCATGCTTCGAGATCGAGGGAGCTGTGCCCGGTGCTCACCTCGGTCGAGTAGATGAAGTTGTCGCCGTCACGGAAGAAGGCCTCGAGGATCAACGCCTTCTCGAAGCGGGTGAAGCCGGGCTCGGTGATCTCCCGCGCTGCGCTCTTCACCGCCAGCGAAACCTCGTCTGGCAACTCGAGATACGGGTCAACCTCCGGCGGCCTCGGCACGAAGTTCACCGGTCTGGGCTCGAGGTCGATCGCTCCCTGGGTGACCGCTTCGTCGAAGATCGGGCTCAGTTCGCCGCCCAGCGAGGCGAGTTGAGCGATGTCGGGGCTGGGGACGTCCGCCCGGAACTCGTACTCCCATCCTTCGCGGCTGCGAACGTCGATACCGATCGAACCGTCCTCGCGAACCCGGAAACTGTCGTCGATCAGCCGGTTGGGGCTCTCGAAGGCGGTCGTCGAGTAGAGCACCGGCAGCAGCTGTTGGGTCAGCCCGGCGATCCGCACCCGAGCACTCATCTCGATGGTCGGCCCCTGGAACTGCCACTCGTCCCGCTCGTACCGGGTCTCGCCCTGTTGCGAGAACGTCTGAGCCCCGGGGATCCAGTTCTGCCCGTCGAACACGTCGAGGCTGATGAGCCGCCAATACAGCTCGCTGTTGTCGGGAGCCGAGTCGCTCACCCTGGCGTAGAAGACCGGATCGTCACTCAGCGACACCACGTTCTGTTGGAGCCCGACGAACAGGTTGAGCGATGAGCCCTGCCCGTAGAGGCCGGTTCCGATGCCGCTGTTGGCCCGCCAATCGATGGACCCCGCTTCCGGAACCGTGGAGCCGAACGCGGACGTTGCAGCCACGCCGGTCACGATCATGATGGCCGCAAGCGCCGCAGGGAGAGCCCCCGAGCGGCGGGTGATCATCAGCCCGCCCGAGTCGCGGAGCCTGCCGGTGCGACGATCCTCGCCCGGCCCCGAGGCGAGGACGGAGAGCGTGGCGATGATGGCGAATGCGGCGATCCACGCCACGGTGGAGTTCCGTCGATCGAGCGTTGCCAGTTGGAGGTAGAACGCCAGGGCCGGTGCGGAGCCGATCCAGGCGCGTTCCGTCACGGCCGAGGCAGCGAGGAGCCCTCCGAAGATCCAGAAGAGCGAACCGATCGCTGCGATGAGGCCCGGAATGGGCAGGACCGGCGCAGCGCCGAACCTGAACACCTCCGCTGCGAAGGACATCTCGCTGGCGAGTGCGTCGAACGTCTCTGGTGTGGGCACCAGGCCCAGGGCCAACGTGTCCGGAGTCATGATCCGCAGGCCGGCGATCACGATGGCCACGAGGTTGATGGACGCGACCGAGATCCAGGAGATGCGATAGCTGGCCGCGACCCAGGTGATCACACCGCCCATCACGGCCATGGCGAGCACGACGACCACCCACGAAGGCCCGGACGTCGTCGGCTGGAGCAGACGGGTCAACCGGGCGGTCGCCAGTGCCAGGGCGAGTGCCCCGGTCAGCCAGCGGAGGTGCCGAGCCATTGTCTGTTCGTGAGAGTGGACCAAGCCGTCGCCCATGAGTCGTCAGGGCTCACGGCGATGGTGAGTGCGCCGGCGCGTTGCAGTGAGAGAAGCGTCGTGGGTGAGGTGTCGCTTGCGCTCATCACCACGGTGCTCCGATAGTCCCGGGAGAGCAATCGGTGCACTTCGAGCAGCTCATGATCTGCCATGCCGGTGACCAGCACGAGTGCGCCACCGCGCCCGGTCTGTCGCATCCGGCTGGCGACGGCCCGAAGGTCGAGTTCCTCCTCGACGTCGACCATTGCGAGGCGCTCCATCACCGTCGAGTAGGAATTCACGCTGAGGGTCTGTGCGCCGCCTGCCCACAGGTCGGCGTCGAATCCCGATCGGGCGAGGTGACGGACCACGGAGGCAGCGCCTCTCACCGCCTTCTCGAAGTGGTCGCTCGATGCATAGGCGCCCTTGCGCAGGTCGAAGAGGACGAGCGCCCGGGACTGCCACGGCGTCTCCATCTGCTTGATCATCAGCGTGTCCTTGCGAGCCGACGAGGGCCAGTGGACGAACCTGAGGTCGTCTCCTTGCTCGTACTCGCGCAGTGTGAAGAAGTCCTCGCCGCCGTTCTGGGAGAACTCGGGCCGAGACGCCTGCATTGCAGGGTCCTTGCCTCGCGTGAGCGGGAAGCCGTTCAGTTCTTCGACTTCGGGATACACGATCAGTCGGTCGGTCGAGTCGAGCATCTGCTCAGTGAAGGCGAAGCCGAGGGGGTCGGTCACGCGAACTGTCGCCGGTCCGACCTGGTAGACACCTCTGGGCCTGCACACGATGCGGTATCCGGCGTCGGCTGTCGTCTTGCCGGGGAGCCGACCGATCTGAAAGACGGCGGAACCGAGTTCGCCGACGTCGTCGGTGAACTCCGCATTGATCAGCGAACGCCGTCCCCGATTCGAGACCTTGCTGTCGACCGCCGCCTCGTCACCCTCATGCACCAGCGTGGGGGAGAGGTGACGCGTCACGCCGACCTCTGGCAACCCGAAACGGGTCTGAAGCGTCGAGAAGGCGAGGCCGGCGGCGACGAGTGCTCCACCTGCCAGAAACTCGATCTCACCCAGGACGATCCAGAGAATCACGAGCGCGATGGCGATCCCGGAGAACGCCCAGCCGCGCTCGGTCAACATCAGTTGGCGATTCGCGTCGCCGAAGGAACCCGGAGGGACGCGAGCACCGATTCGATCGTCTTGTCGAGCCCGGTACCTCGCATCTGGGCCTCCGGTCGCAGCGCCATCCTGTGCTCGAGCACCGGATGAGCCAGCGCCTTGACGTCGTCGGGTGTGACGAATTCGCGACCGTCCGCCGCCGCCTTCGCCCGTGCGACGCGCTGGAGGAAGAGCGCCGACCGAGGCGAGGCTCCGAGCAGGATCTCGGGATTCGATCTCGTTGCTTCGACGAGGTCGATGATGTAGCCCTTCACCGGGTTCGACACGTGCACGGTCCGGGCGATGTCGACCATCTCGACGACCTCTGCAGATGTGACGACCGGCTCGAGGTCGAGGAACGTGGAACGCACTCCGTGCGTGTCGAGAATCTCGAGTTCCTTCGCCCGGGAGGGGTAACCGATGGTCACTCGCATCATGAAGCGATCCAACTGGGCCTCTGGGAGGGGATAGGTGCCCTCGTGCTCCAGCGGGTTCTGAGTGGCAACGACGATGAAGGGTGGCGCCAGCGTACGAGTGATGCCATCGCTGGTGACCTGGCGCTCCGCCATCGCTTCGAGCAGTGCAGCCTGAGTCTTCGGGCTCGCCCGGTTGATCTCGTCCCCCACGACGACGTTGGCGAAGATGGCTCCCTCTTTGAAGACGAACTCGGACGCCTGCCGATCCCAGATCGAGACTCCAGTGACATCCGAGGGCAGGAGGTCGGGGGTGAACTGGATGCGATTGAACGTGCAGTCGATCGATCGTGCCATCGACTTGGCGAGCAACGTCTTCCCGACGCCCGGCACATCTTCGATCAGAACGTGACCTTCGGCGAACAAGCACAACAACACCAGTTCGACGGCCTCGCGTTTGCCCTGGATGACACGCTCGACATTCGACGCGACCGCATCGAAACGCGAGGCGAACTTGTCGATCTGATCGGTCGTCGCTGTGTTCACGCTTGGAATCTCTCCCTCTATGACGCTCGAAAGTGTACCCCTGGTCAAAAGATGTCTCCCGGGTAGCCTGTATGTCGGAGGCAGTGTCAGATCCGCCGGTACGATCGGCGGACCTGTCGGGACACGAACTCGGGGTGTATGGATGTTTGGGAGATGGGTTGCGGTCGTAGCAGAGTCGCTGCGTGTCGCTGTTTCACACGCTCGCCGCGCCTGGTGGCGCACCGGCAACCGACTCCCGGGGCCGTCGAAGGCGCACCTGCGCTGGAGACTCGAGACGGCATACGGTGACCCCGACGCCGCCGCCGAATGGACGGACATGGTCGACTTCGTCGAGTGGAGAAGGCGGCAGCGGCGGGCACGGGGATGACGGGAGAAACATGACGGGGCTGGAGCAGAGACTGCGAGACGTCGAAGGCGTCTCGGACATCGTGATCGAACTCGGCGAGGAGGGGCTGGATGGGATCCGGGTCCGCATGCACGACGGAACCGACGAGTCGGCCGTACTGGACGAGATTCGTCGCATCCTGGTGGCCTACGGTCTGAAGGGTTCGACCAGGAGACGGACCTCGACGAGTGCTCCGATCCCGGAACTGGAGTTGGAAGGCGACACCGACACGGCCACCGTCCCGGAGGTCGTCGACCTTCGAGAACCGACGGACGTCGGCCCTGCCGACGAACCGACCCGCCGCTCC
>CBDTYK010000056.1:0-6731 GCA_965364595.1 uncultured bacterium | reverse complement strand
CCCTCAGGTCGAAGTCGTAGGTGTCGTGGAGTCGGCCGGCGGCAGCCTGGATGGCACTTCGGGCTCGCGTCATCTCCGCCCTGAGACGTTGCTCGATCTTGGGGGATGAGGTCGGGGCCTGCTGAAGGGAGAAGAGCCTCCGGCGCCAGTCGAGCAGATCGATCGAGCGGATGCCGCCCCGGCCCGTCTTCAGATCGGCGGCCATCAGGCGGTAGGGAGCTGCTTCCCGCCTGGCTCGTTCCTCGGCGGCGAGCATCGTCACGATTTGGGCGTGTTCCTTCTCGAGCAGACCGATGAACAGCTTCCAAAACCGCTCGAACACGGTTTCGTTCCCGATGATGGGCCGAGCCGTCAGGAAGGTGGAGATCGCATCGAGTCGGGTGCCTGCGAACACCCGCGCCGCCTCGGGCGTGTTTGAGAGATGCCCGACCTTCAGCTTGGCGTCCCACAGCGGTCGCAGCACGCGTTGCTCGACGTCGGCCTCGATCTCGTCGGCGTGGAGGAACAGCAGATCGACATCCGAGTGCAGCGCCATCACCCGCCGGCCGTAGCCCCCGATCGCCACGACCACGGTCCCGTCCGGGAGCGGATCCGCCAACTCGATGATCGCTTCGTCCATCCGGTCGGAGAGAGTTCGCTCGTCTCCGACGTGCCATCCGACTTCGGCGAGCTCTTCCCGGGTGTCGAGGTAGCCGCGGAGCGGTCCTGCGCTCACAGCGCGTCTTCGCCCCGCTCGCCGGTGCGGATCCTGACGACCTCGTCGGCCGTCGTCACGACGATCTTCCCGTCTCCGATCTCGCCGGTGTGGCCCGCCTCGGCGATCGCACGGACGATCGCAGGCGTGATGTCGTTCGACGCGATGATCTCGAGGCGAATCTTCGGCACGAACTCCACGGTGTACTCGGTCCCGCGGTAGACCTCCGTGTGGCCGGCCTGCCGTCCGAAGCCTCTGATCTCAGAAACCGACATGCCGGTGATACCCAGCCGTTGCAGGCGGTCCTTGACGTCGTCGAGCTTGAAGGGCTTGATGAACGCGACGATGAGCTTCACGGTTCGAAGTCTACGACGCACGCGCTCGAGAGCCGGGCCGGGTCACTCTGGCGAGTAGGCCCGTTCCTCGTGCTGGGTCAGATCGAGCCCTTCGAGCTCCTGGCGTTCGCTCACGCGGAGTCCGATGCCGGCATCGAGGGCCTTTGCGATGACCCATGTCAGGCCGAACGCCAGCACGCCGACGACCGCCGTCGAGGCGACCTGTGGCCAGATCAGCCCGGTCCCTCCGGAGAGCAACCCGTCTGCACTGCCACCAAACGCCGAGTTGGCGAAGACCGCCACGAGGAGCGAGCCGAGCAGACCGGCGACGAGATGGATGCCCACCACATCGAGCGCGTCGTCGAACGGGAAGCGATGTTTCGCCCTCACTGCCCCGTACGAGGCGATCCCGCCGACCGCGCCGATGGCGATCGCCGACGTTGGGGACACGTATCCGGCTGCGGGTGTGATGGCGACCAGGCCGGCCACGACTCCCGACACCGCTCCGAGCAGCGTCGGGCTCCCGGTGAGGCGCCATTCCACGGCCAACCACGCTGCCATTCCCGCAGCGGCAGCGACCTGGGTGGCCAGGAACGCCGTGACTGCCGTCTCGTTGGCGCCGCCCGCCGAGCCTGCATTGAACCCGAACCACCCGAACCAGAGGAGCGCTGCGCCGAGCATCGTCAGCGGGAGGGAGTGGGGACGGATCGGCTCCTTGCGGTGTGATCGTCTCGGCCCCAGCACGGACACGAGTGCGATCGCCGATGCTCCCGCGCTCACGTGCACGACCAACCCGCCTGCGAAGTCCTGAGCCCCGATTTCACGCAGGGCTCCACCGCCGAAGAACAACAGGCGCCCAATCAGGGGATACACCACGAGACTCCACACTGCGACGAACGCAACCCAAGCCGAGAACTTCATCCGGTCTGCGACCGCACCGGAGATGAGCGCAACCGTGATGATGGCGAACATGAGGTTGAGCGTCGCACCGATCAGTTCCGAGGTGCCCAGGTTCATCAAGCCTGCGGATCCGAGACCACCGACGACGCCGTTTCCGCCTTCGTCGAGCATGAGGCTGTAGGTGACGGCCACCCAGAGGATCGTCACGATCGGGACCGCCACGAGGTTCATCATCAGCATGTTGAGGACATGTCGGACTCGGACCATCCCGCCATAGAAGAGCGCAAGTCCCGGCGTCATCAGCAGCACCAGCGCCGAGCTGGCCAGCAGCCATGCGATGTCTCCTGGATTCATCGCCCTCTCCGATCGGGTGGGTGCGACGATACCGACGGCTACCGACTCGGCGCGCCTATGTTGCTCTCCGACGCCGAAGCCAGGAGCGGAGAATGGCAGACGAAGAACCGAGTTCGCCGGCGATCGATGCTGCAACATCGGCAGGTGTCGACTTCAGGCTGGTGCATCACGGCGAGGTGAGCTCGGCCGAGGAGGCAGCCGAGAAGCGCGGCATCGACATCTCTCAACTGGCCAAGACGCTCGTCGTCCGCGTCGAGGAGGATCGGTACGTCCTGGTGCTCGTCCCCGGGGATTCCGGGATGGACTACAAGAAGCTCCGGGACCATCTCGGGGTGCGGCGGCTCACGATGCCCGACCCCGACGAGGCGCTGACCGCCACGGGCTATCGACGTGGCACGATCACCCCGCTCGGCTCCGGGCTTCCGGCGATCCTCGATCGGGGGCTGTTGGGCCACGCCGAGATCTCGCTCGGCTCGGGCGTCGAAGGATGGGCGATCCATCTCGATCCGGCCGATCTCGTCGAGGCCTTCGACGTGACCATCGGTGACGTCGCCAAAGACTGACGTTCAGCCCGTCGACGAGTGATCTTCATGTCCGATCTGGTGACCCACGGCGTGGGCCCAGAACCCGCGGGGTGCCATCAACTCGTCGATGAGAAACTCCATCGCCGGGCCGTACATCGATCTCAGCTCTCTTCCCCGTTCGCGAGCGGTGTCAAAATCGACGAGGTCGAATCCGTGCTCCTCCATGTGGTCGTACAGCTCCCTGAAGAGCTCGGCGGCGACCTCGGGATCGGGTGGCTCGAGATAGTCGGTGAGGTCGTTGGTCCCGATGACGATCTGGAAGAGCTTGATCGCACGCCGGATCGTCCAATAGGCCTGACCGCCCTCGGCTCCATTCACCATCTGGATGTGGAGTGCGGCGTCGGCAACGAGACCAACCGCAGTGACCCAGTGTTGGCCTGAGTCCTTCGACCTGAAGAACGCCAGCATCGGGAACGTCGTGTGGGTCTCGATCACACCGGCGATCCAGTCCTCCCACTCCTTGAAGAAGCCGTCGAGCCGGGTGTGGTCTCCGTCGGGTGCTCGGGCGATCACGAGGTTCGTGGGAGTGATCCTGTCTTCGCCCCCATCGTCGAGCGTCATCAGGCGGCGCTCTCGTTCGCCGTATGCGCCATACAGGGCAGGTAGGTATCCGATCACGAGCGCCGTCGTCAGGACGCCGGCGAACGCCTCCACCAACGCTCCGATACGAGGGACGGCAGCCGACGGGACCAGCTCTCCGAAGCCGAGCGTGAAGTACACGACCCCCGAGTAGTAGAGATGATCGCCGAAGGTGACTGCACCGTCGATTCCGCCCAGGCCCCACCAAACGAGCGCGAACCCGACGATCTGCTGGGTGACCCACACGGCCAGGAGGACGAGCACCGAAACCGGGGCGAACGCCGACAGCAGCGACTCGCGGGCGGTGCCGTCGCTCCGCTTCGCCAGTCGACGGACCGTCTTCCACATGACCCGGTATGCCACGCGGGTCAGCCACCACCGTTTGGTCGAGGTCGACGTCGTGACGAGCGTGTTGACCATGTCGGCGAGGACGGCCACGACCACGGCCGATCCGGTGAGAACTGCGAGGAACTGCACGAGCGGATCCTAGAGCGAGGCGTTTGCTGCCTCCCGGACAGTCGCGCTTGCAATCGGCCGCAGATTGCGGCAGGTTGGATCGACCAGTCGATGGTGTGCGTTCAGGGGGCGGTATGGACCCGTTTGCAGTGTCGAAGTCGATCTACGACCAGCTCACGAAGCTGAGCCTGGCTCCGCCACCTCGTCTGCGATTCTGGGACGGATCCGAGATCGGCCCGTCGACGGCGTCCGCCACGCTCGTCCTCCGTCATCCCGGTGCCTTCCGTTCGATGCTGATCCCTCCGAACGATCTGAGCGCAGGCGAGGCCTACGTCTTCGACGACATCGACATCGAAGGCGACATCATCGCCATGCTCGAATTCGCCGCCGGGCTCGACCAGTCGGCTCGATCGAGGGTTGCCGCAGTGCGAGCGCTCGGGCTGGCGCTTCGCCTCCCCGCCGACACCCGTCGGGCCCCCCAGAACCGTCGCTTCGAGGGACGCGTCCACTCCAGGCGACGAGATCGGGAGACCGTCCGCTACCACTACGACACGGGCAACGAGTTCTTCCAGACGTTCCTCGACGAACGGATGGTGTATTCGTGCGCCCACTACCTCGATCCCGCCGAACCGCTCGACATCGCTCAGGAGCGCAAGCTCGATCTCATCTGTCGCAAGCTCGAGCTCTCGGAGGGCCAGCGGTTCCTCGACGTCGGGTGCGGCTGGGGAGGGTTGGTGATCCACGCCGCCGCTCGGTACGGGGTCCACGCCACGGGCATCACGCTCAGTCCCGAGCAGGCCCAGTTCGCCCGGATCAGAGTCAAGGAGATGGATCTGGAGAATCGAGTCGAGATCCTCGAGTTGGACTACCGCGACGTCACCGGAGCGTTCGATGCGATCGCGTCTGTCGGGATGTTCGAACACGTCGGGCGAGCGCAACTCGCAACGTACTTCGCAAAGCTCCGATCGGTCTTGGCTCCGGGCGGACAGTTGCTCAACCACGGCATCACGAATCGCAACCGCGATCTGAGGCGAAGCCGCAGCGATTCTTTCGTGGGTAGGCATGTGTTCCCTGACGGTGATCTCCTCCCAGTCGAGGAGTCGATCGAGATCGCCGAACGAGCCGGGTTCGAACTGCGGGACGTCGAGGCGATGCGCATGAGCTACGCCCTCACGTTGCGCCAGTGGGTCCGGCGGCTCGAAGCGAACCGGGACCTCGCTATCGAGTATTCGAGCGAGCGGATCTACCGGGTGTGGTGGGCGTACATGGCCGGTTCGGCGATCGCCTTCGAGCAGGGCGCAATCGGGCTGTACCAGCTGTTGCTGTCGGACCCTGTCCGCCCCTGGCGCTACGGGAGGGCGACGCTGCTCGCAGCCGACGACATGGGTCGAACAACCGATCTCGTGGTCGACCTGTCGGACGCGCAGCCGTCTCATCGATCATCGGGTTCGGTGCTGCCCTCGGATACCTCGTCTCGACGGGAGCCCTGAACGGCCCGCCGACTCAGAGTGACGCGGCGAGGTCGGCCACGAAACCGGACCCACCGCTCTTCACGGGCTCGCCGTGGCCGAAATAGATGGCCTCGTACTCGAGACCTCCGAGCTTGACGACCGACTCATTGGCTGTGGCCATGTCTGCAGTGAACTGGGCGGACGGCCCGGCTACGCCACCGCCCTCTCCGATCAGGGCGTCGCCGGCGAGCAACGCCGAGGCAGTCGGGTCGAGGATCGAGATGTGTCCGGGGGTGTGGCCGGGTGTGGCGATCACCTCGAGCCCGAACACGGTGTCCCCGTCGCCGACGGCGGAGATGGGCCTCGGGCTGGTGATGTTCGGGATGTCCTCTGCGCCCGCATAGGCGATGGCGTCGGGGGCAGCCCCCATGATGGCCGGCAGCGACCCGATATGGTCGCCGTGATGATGGGTGAGCACGATGGTGCTGAGGTTGGCCCAGCCGAGTCCGAGATCGCCGAGGGTGGCCTCGACCTGCGAGGCGCTCCCGGATGTGCCAGTGTCGATGAGCGCCGCCTCACCGCTGCGAACCACCACGTACGCGGACACGAACCCCAGATTCACGCGAGCCCACGCTCCGTCTGAGGTCTGCGTCGTCGTTGTTGTCTGGTTCTCTGCATCAGGGGTCGTGGTCACGGTGTCGGCTGCCGGAGCGGGTGGGACGGTGGTGGTCGTGAAGCGTTCGGCCGGCGTCGTCGAGGTGGGCTCGTCGGTCGAGCAAGCCCCGACACCGACGAGTGCAACGGCCGCCGAGCCCTTGCCGATCGTTCTGATGAAGGCTCGTCTCGTGATCATGCCGTCCCCTCTCGCGGTCGTGCACAAACCGTATCCGGGTTGTTGCCGTATCGGTAGGGTGCCGGCATGGATCTGATCTTCGTGTCCGGTGCCTCCAGCGGGATCGGCGCCGCACTCACCACACATGTGTCTTCGATGCCGGATGTGGCGGTGGCCACCTTCAGCCGGTCCGACGTCGATTCGGAACACCACCTGCGTGTCGATCTCTCCAACCCCGCCGAATGGACCTCGGTCGGGGACTGGATGGCGGCGGTGGCGGACCGGGTTCGACCGGATGCGCTCTGGTTCTTCCACTGCGCCGCCACCCTCAACCCGATCGGCTTCGCCGGAGAGGTGGATGCCGACGCCTACGCAGCGAACGTCGTGCTCAACAGTGCGAGCCCGCAGGTCCTCGGCGACCGGTTCATCGCTCTCGCCAAACGACTCGGTGTGCGGGCCGTGATGGTGCAGATCAGCTCGGGCGCCGCGACAAAACCGTATCCGGGCTGGAGCTCGTACTGCGCATCCAAAGCCGCCGTCGACCAT
>CBDTYK010000055.1:0-6744 GCA_965364595.1 uncultured bacterium | reverse complement strand
GGGATCGGGCTCGGAGCGTTCATCGAGCGCGCAGGCGGCGCCATCGAATCCGGCGAATACGCCAAGGTCGAAGTCGGAGCCGGTGAAGTGATCGTCCGCACCGGATCCACCGATACCGGCCAGGGTCATGCCACCGCGTGGACCCAGGTCGCCCAGCAGGTGTTCGGTGACGTCCGGGTACGTGTGATCGCAAAGGACACCGACGAGGTAGCCGACGGTGTCGGCACGTTCGCTTCACGGTCCACCCAGATCGGGGCGTCGGCCGTCAGACGGATGTCCGACTCGGTGCTCGAGCAGGCCAGAGCCCGTGCCGCCGAACACCTCGAGGCTGCGGTCGCCGACCTCGAGTACGACGACGGATCGTTCCGGGTAGTGGGCGTCCCCGGAACCGAGGTCTCGCTCTTCGATCTGGTCGCAACCGAACCGCTCGCCGACGAGGAGATGTTCGTCCCGGGCGCTCAGACGTTCCCATATGGAGCCCACGCCGCCGTTGTCGAGGTCGTTCTGGAGACAGGCGAAGTGCGCATCCTCGACCTGGTCACGGTCGACGACTGTGGGACGGTCCTCAACCCGATGCTCGTCGAGGGTCAGCTTCACGGGTCACTCGCCCAGGGATTGGGTCAGGCGCTCTTCGAGGCGATTCGATACGACGAATCGGGCCAGCCCCTCACCGCGTCGATGATGGACTACTCGATGGTGCACGCCCCCGACGTGCCGGCGCCGAAAGCCGACCATCTCCAACATCCGGCCCCGTCGAACCCGCTTGGGGCCAAGGGCACCGGGGAGGCGGGATGCATCGGAATGCCCGCCGCTGTGCTCAATGCCGCCATCGATGCCCTCGCTCCGCTCGGCGTGACGGACTTGCAGCTCCCGCTCCAGCCTCACCGGGTGTGGTCGGCGATCAAAGCATCGACCGGTGGGTGACGTCGAACCCGTCGTCAAGGGCGCGGTCGTCCAGGCGGCACCGGTGTTCCTCGACCGCGAAGCCACGCTCGAGAAGGCGGTCGCACTGATCGAGGAAGCCGGCGCCGAAGGTGCGGAGATCGTGGCTTTCCCCGAGGGCTTCATCCCCGCCCACCCGATCTGGTTCCACTTCCACTCGGGCACCGATCGCGTGGGAACGACGCTGGCGGTCGAGCTGTTCAAGAACTCGGTGGAGGTGCCCGGCAGGGAGATCGCGGCGCTCGAGGCTGCAGCCGCCAGAGCCGGCACCTTCGTCGTCATGGGGGTGTGCGAGAAGCTCCCCAACACCTTCGGCACGATGTACAACACGCAGGTCTTCATCGACCCCGACCGCGGATACGTCGGCAAACACCAGAAGCTGGTGCCGACGGTCGGCGAACGGCTCGTACACCGTGCCGGCGGACCCGAGACGTTCGGGGTGTTTCCCGCACCGTTCGGCCCGGTCTCGGGACTCATGTGTGGTGAGAACTCCAACCCGCTTGCGATCTTCGCCCTCACCGCCGAGGCGACGCGCGTGCACGTGATGGCGTGGCCGAACCACTTCCCGAAACCGGCGCTGCCGATGCCCGAGATCTCGCTGACCGCTGCCAGGGCGTTCGCACAGATGTCGAAGGCGTGGGTGCTCAGCGCCTCGGCGGTCGTGGACGACCGGATCCGTGAGATGATCGCCGAGACGGACGCCGATCGTGAGTTCCTGGCGAGAGACGACATCGGCGGCGGGTCCTGCATCGTCGCCCCCGACACGAGAGTCGTCGCCGGGCCGACGGTCGGCAACGAGGAGCTCATCCTGTACGCCGACATGGACCTGGAGGTCGGCGTCAAGATGAAGCTCCGCCACGACCTCGCCGGGCACTACAACCGGCCCGACGTGTTCCGCCTCCTCGTCAACAAGGGCGCACTCCCACTGATGCAGACAGTCGCCGGCGACGAGCTGGCAGCTCCGACGACACCGATCCTCGACATGTCACAGCCCGCCGAACTCGAGGCGCCGATCGAGGATTGAGCGAGATTCCCGGTTGACTGGGACGAGTCATAAGTTGATCCTGTGAGCGACCGGATCCTCATCGCTACGGCTGAACCAGGTGTCTCCACCGCACGACGTCGCCGCCACCCGTGGAGAACCCCGACCCTGCTGGCGATGCAGGCGTTGGCGATCGCCGGTTGGTCGTACGTCTCATCAGGCATGTCGGAAGAGGCAGACGCCGATCCGACACTCGTGCCGGCGCCGTTCTCGGCACCTGAGGGCACATGGACCGAGATCGAGTTCTCGGGCGAGGGCGCGTTCACCTCGGTCCTCGATTCCGGTGACGGACTGATCGCCGCCGGCTCGGGCCGCAGGGTCGACTCCACACCATTCGTCTGGTCGACCGCAGACGGTCTCACCTGGAATCAGGGATCCGGGCCGTGGCAACCAGGTGACCTCATCGCCAGTCTGGTGAAAGGGCCGGACGGCTATCTCGCAGGCGGCTACCAGATCGACCAGGCATTCAGAGGCACCATCACCGACTCGCTGCCGAAGATCTGGACTTCGCCTGATGGCGCAACCTGGGAGCTGAGCCCGACCGAGGGGCTTCCCACCAATGGCGTCATCACCGGAATGGTCGCTGCAACTGAAGCGGTGATCGCCATCGGGTGGGAAGGCCCTGCCGTCCTCGAACCCCTGTCGGCACCGATTCCGGAGGCGACGCCACGGGTGTGGTCGAGCGACGACGGAACCACCTGGACCGACATCACGCCGGACGACACCGCCACATGGTTCGCCGACATCGCCCTCACCCCTTCCGGGTTCGCCATCGGTGGGGCGAATGACGGCGGGGCTTCCGTCTGGGTGTACGAGGGCGGAGCATGGACCAGCCTTCCGTCGCCCGAGTCGAACGGCGCAGCCGTGACCGCCCTCACCTGGCGCGACGACAGGTTGATCGCTCTGACCAGGAGTGCGTCTGACCCAGAAGGACTCGTCTTCGTCTGGGACGTGAGCAACGACGGGACCTGGTCCCCGACGCTGAGCGGAATCGAACGTCCGGGAATGGCCGGATCGGTCGCAACGGTGGGTGGCGATCTCTTCGCCGCCTCTGCGTTCACGCGGACGGTGATCTCGAACGGTCCAGAGCTGTTCGTCAGCCAGCGCGGAAACGAGTGGATCGGCATCGAGGTGACGTCAGGCCTGACCCCGTGGCCTCCACCTCGCATCATGTCCGTGCTCGAGTTCCGCGGCGAGTTGTATGCGCTCGGGTCGCGCGGACCGAGCCCCTCTGCGTGGAGACTCGTCACCGACGATCCGACCCCGTCGGACTGACCTGAGGTCGCCGCCATACCCTGCAATCGATTGCAGGGGCAGCTAGCGTACGACCGAACATGACGACACGACGAACATGAGCGGCATCGCACTGGCGATCACGGCAGGAGTCGGCTTCGGTCTGTTCCAAGCTGTCAACCGAAGGGCGAACAGCGGAATCGACGCTTATCGCGCGACGTTCGGACTGCTGCTCATCGGAACGATCGCCCTTGCCGTCGTCGCTGCAATCACCCAAGACGTGGACGAACTGTGGGCCGCGCCCGTCTCGTCGCTGCTGTTCTTCGCCGGAGCCGGAATCGTCCACTTCTATTTCGGATGGACGTTCCTGTCGTTGAGCCAACAGCAGGTCGGAGCCGCCCGAACGGGGGCGACCGCCGCGGCCACGCCGCTCGTTGGAGCATTGCTGGCGGCGGCCGTGCTCGGGGAACCACTCACGCTGATCACCGGAGGGGGCGTGGTGCTGGTCGTCACCGGCCTCGCAATCCTCTCACTTCGGGGAATGACGAACATCGGGGAGACGGATCGGCAGATCCCCTGGTTCGGGTTGCTGGCCGCGGCCAGTTGGGGAACGAGTCCGCTCTTCATCAGGTGGGGCCTGGAAGGCCTCGGGGCGCCATTGCTCGGTGTGACCGTCGGTATGGCAGCCGCCACCCTCGCGTACGGCATCTCGTTGACGGTCACCGGAAGATGGGGCGGTTCCGGTGCGATCGCTCGATCGAACCTCATGTGGCTGGGTCTCGCAGGGCTGCTCGTCGCCATCGCGATCGCCAGCCAGTGGAGCTCATACGATCTCATCGCGATTGCCGTTGCGATCACGCTCATGCAGCTGTCGGCACCGGTGGTGATCGCCACTGCGCCGCTCATCGTCGGAACCCAGATGGAACGGGTCACCCCGCCGGTCATCATCGGCACCAGCCTCATCATGGCCGGATCGATCCTGGTGATCCTGGCGTAGGGTCGCTTCGCTTCCCCCGCCGCACGCCGCACGCCACACGCCACACATCAACTCGAGATGGATCCGAGGTCGAGTGCGCTCGGGGCGGACGGCGAACAGCGCAACGCAATACGCCCCACGCACTGGGCGTGGGGCGTGCTGCGTATCGCGTGTTGCGTGTTGATCAGCCCAGCGGGGCGACCTTCTCTTCGCCGGTGCTGAGGTCGGCAGACGGGTTGAGCTCGAGGCCCAGCGCCGCCTGCGCCCGGTGCAGACCGGTGATGTCGAAGTAGTCACGCCACTTGTCGTTGATGTCCGGCGGAACGTTGCCGTAGGGGATCACGAACTCCATGAGCCGGTCCATCTCGGCCGGATCGAAGCCGAGGTCCTGGGTCATCGTGTTGTTGTCGATCTGGTAGACCTCGTCCACGAAGAACGCATCCGGCAAGTCGATCTGGAACTCCTCGGACAGGATCCGGACCAGGTCGTCGAAGTTGGCCGGGTCCTTCGCCCAGCGCTGAGCGTTGATGTAGGCGTAGTTCCAGGCAGCCGGGAAGTCCGGGTCCGCCTCGATGTCCTCGGTCCGCATGGCGAAGCCGAACTGGGGAAGCGGCAGGAAGTCGTTGTAGAGCACGTTTCCGCCGGCCTCGGTGACGAGCGGGATGTGCCGGGCGAACCCGATCGATGCGTCGATCTGCCCGGTGAGCAGCGCCTGGATCCAGTCGTTCGAACCGCCGGTCATCTCCGTGGCGACGATGTCGTTGTCGACATCGAGTCCGAGGTCCTCGATCATGTACTTGGCGAATGCCTCGTTCACCTGACCGGCTCGCCCGGTGCCGACCCGCTTGCCGCGGAGATCGTCGACGGTCTCGATGCCCTCGGCGGCCAGCAGGATCAGCGCCTGCGAGCCGAGGTTGATGCTGAGCATCTTGGCGTCGAGCACGTCTTTGCCGATGGCGTCGAAGAGCACGTCGGAGTCGAACCCGGCGATCTTGTATTCGCCCGCCAACATCGGGGGAACCGGATCGTCGGCGTCGTTGATCGTGATGCCGGTGATCCCGACTTCCTCGAAGAAGCCGAGTTCCTCCGACTGGCCGAGATAGAGCGGCGACCGCAACATCCGGTTCGGGTTGTTGTACCCGACCGTCATCTCGGAAACCGAGACTCGCGGGATCCCATCGGAAGCCGCCGTGGTGGTCGCTCCACCTGCCGCTGCGGTGGTGGTGGTTTCGGCGTCGTCCGAGCCGCAAGCGCTGAGCGCGACTGCACCGGCTGCGAGACCGCTCAGACCCAGGAATCGCCGCCGCGAAACCGGGCCAAAGAGCTCATTGCTGTCCGTCATGTATTCTCCTCCGTGTCCGTGTCAGGTCTTGCTGACCTGTCTCCATGGGGCGATGCGAGCTTCCATAGACCGTGTGCCCTGCACCAGGAACAGAGCGAAGAGCGCGAGGCTCAAGAGCGCTGCGTAGGTGAGAGAAGCATTGAATGTTCGAGCCGATCGGAAGATGAGCCAGCCGACTCCGCCGTCCTTGCTGGCCCCGGACAGGAACTCGGCGATGACAACACCGACCAGCCCGCGGCTGAGGCTCAACTGGATGCCGCTCACCACGAACGGCAGCGTGTACGGCAAGACGACCTTCTGGTAGATCTGCCCCTTGGACGCCCCGAACACACGGGCGGCATTGATCAACGACTGCTCGGTGGTCTTGACACCGGCCCAGGTGTTGATGATCACAGGGAAGATCGCCGTCGAGATGATGACGGCGAATTTGAAGGCGTCGCCGAGCCCGAGGAAGAGGATGAGGATCGGCGCGATGGCGATTCTCGGAAGTGACGAGAGGGTCCACACGTACGGGCTGAAGATCGCATCGATCCACTTGCTTCCGCCCATCAACAGACCGAGGGGGATGCCGACGACGATCGACGTCGCCATGGCGATGAGATACAGCTTCAGGGTGACCCAGAAGTTGCGTGCGATCACGAAGTCCTGGAGCAGGTCGAAGGTCTCGTTGGTGGCGTCGCCGCCTCCGAACCAACCGGTGAAGAAGGCGCCCATCATGTCGCTGAATCTGGGGAAGAAGTTGTAGTTGCCGTACCAGTTGGCAACCCCTTCCCAGATGAACGCGAAGATCGTGAGATTGATGATCGTGATGACTGCGTACCGGCTCCGCCTCCAGACCCGCTCCCAGGTCCAAGCGGCGTCCCGAAGTCGCGGCTGAGAGGCGATCGACTCGCCGTCGGAGCTCTTGCTCGGGGAAAGTTGATCGGTCACGCAACCGCTCCTGACTTGGCGCCGAGCGCCTCATCCTTGACCAGACCCCAGAGATGTTCTCTCAATGCGCCGTATTCGGGATGTCTGGTGATCTCGCCTTCGGCCAGACGGGGGCGCTCGATGTTCACTTCGACGATCTCTCGCACGGTTCCGGGACGATGTGAGATCACGGCCACCCGATCGCCCAGGCTGATGGCCTCATCGATCGAGTGGGTGATGAAGACGACCGTCTGGCCGGCATCCATCACAAGCGTCTCGAGCTGCGCCTGGAGCACTTCC
>CBDTYK010000054.1:0-6747 GCA_965364595.1 uncultured bacterium | reverse complement strand
CACCAGTGCGGTCCGAAGGCCCTCGGACGCCCCGTATACGCCGGCACCGAGACCGGCCGGCCCGGCGCCGACCACGATGAGGTCGTAGAACGGGTTCTTCGCTTCGGTCTGCAGTCCGACCGCAGAGGCCAGATGGGTCGTGTCGGGCTTCGCGAGCGTGGTCCCCTCGGGCAGGATCACCAGAGGAAGATCTGCGTCCGCGGCTTCCACGATGGCTTTGGCGTCGGGGTCGCGCTCGAGGTCCGAGAAGCGGTAGGGGATGCGGTTTCGGGCGAGGAAGTCCTTGACCGTGTGGGCGGCGGGCGACCAGCGGGTGTCGATCACGCGGATGCCGTCGTAGGGGGGCGGGTGTGCCGCGTTCCACTCGTCCAACAGCTCGTCGAGAATCGGATACAACCGGTCCTCGGGCGGATCCCACGGCTTGAGGAGATAGTGATCGAGGGCGATCTCATTGATCGCCGTGATGGCGGCCTCGGTGTCGGCATAGGCGGTGAGCAGCACCGTCTTTGCCTCAGGGAAGACCTCCTTGGCCTGAACCAGGAACTCGGTTCCGGTCATCTCCGGCATCCGCTGGTCGGCGACGAGCACCGAGACGGTGTCTCCTCTGGCGAGCAGGTCTCGGAGCGCTTCGAGCGCCTCGGCGCCGGATGGAGCACGCACCACCCGGTAGTCCTTGCCGTAGCGGTTCCGCAGGTCACGAGCAACGGCGGCCAGCACCTGAGGGTCATCGTCGACAGCGAGGATGGCAGTCTTTCCCATGTGCAACGAGTCTTGCATGACGGTGAGAGCCGCGTCGACGGAACCTGCAATCGAATGCAACCGAGTTCCGAATGACCCGTTTGCCCGGCCGTGCGCGGGGGCCGACCTGTAGGGTCCTGGCGAGACCTGGAGAGACCTCACCATGACGCTGTGCTCACAATGTTCGACAGAGAACCCCGAAGGAGCCGCGTTCTGCATGAAGTGCGGGAATGCTCTCGCCGCATCGTGCGCGAAGTGCAGCGCCGAACTCCCTGCCGAGGCGGCCTTCTGCATGAAGTGCGGTCATCGAGTCGAAGCCGGTGACACGCCCGCCGAGGATCCCGATGCCGGCCTGCGCAAACTGATCCCGCGCGAGCTGCTGGCGAAGCTCGAATCCGCCGCCAGCACCGGCGCCATGCAAGGGGAACGGCGGACGGTCACGATGCTCTTCTGCGACGTCCAGGGCTCGACCACCGCCGCAGAGCAGCTCGACCCCGAGGAGTGGGCCGAGATCATGAACGGCGCCTTCGAACACCTCATCGCACCGGTGTACCGATACGAGGGGACGCTGGCGCGTCTCATGGGCGACGCCATCCTGGCGTTCTTCGGCGCTCCGATCGGCCACGAGGACGACCCCGAGCGGGCGATCAGGGCGGGTCTGGAGATCATCGAGGCCATCGGCCCCTACTGCACCGAGATCACCCGGAAGTGGGGCGTGGGCTTCGATGTCAGGGTCGGGATCAACACGGGGCTCGTCGTGGTGGGTGCGGTCGGATCCGACATGCGCGTGGAATACACCGCGATGGGCGACGCCGTCAACGTGGCGGCCCGGATGGAACAGACTGCCGCTCCCGGCACCGTTCAGATCTCCGAGTCGACCCGAGCCCTCGTGGGCAAGCTCTTCGAGTTCGAATCACTGGGAGCGATGGAGGTCAAAGGACGGTCGGAGCCGGTCGAGGCGCATCGCGTCGTCAAAGCCCTACCCCGACCGGAGAAGATCCGCGGCATCGAGGGTCTCGATGCCGCGATGGTTGGACGCAACGACGAACTGGCCCGAATCACGAACTCGCTGAAGACCGTGGTTGGAGGTCAGGGCAGGATCGTGTCGGTGCAGGGTGAAGCCGGACTCGGCAAGTCCCGCCTGGTCGCCGAAGCGAAGGCCGTGCTCGAGGCCGACGGAGACCGGTTCACCTGGGTGACGGGAAGGGCCCTGTCCTACGAGACCACGGTTCCGCTCGCCCCGGTGCAGCGGCTGATGCGGCAGTTGGTCGCGGCGCCGGCCGACGCCGATCCGATGACCCTCTGGCAAGCAATCGACACCACTGCGCGGGAGGTCCTCCCCGGTAGAGCCTCCGAAGTCGCGCCGTACATCGGCGCACTGCTGGGGGCCGACATTCCGGCCGACCTCAGCTCGAGGGTCGAGTACCTGGAACCCGGGCGCCTGCGGTCGGAGGCATTCCGGGGGATCGGCGAGCTCCTCGCCGCGCTCGGCCAGCAGAGGCCGTCGATCGTGGTCTTCGAGGACCTGCACTGGGCGGACTCTGCATCCATCGACCTGGCCATGGATCTCCTCGGCATCACCGAGCATGCGCCCATCGGCATCGTCCTGGTGTTCCGGCCGCGACGTGACGAACCCTCCTGGCAGGTCCACGAGGCGGCCGTGCGAGACCATCGTTACGCCTACGAGCCGATCGAGCTGAGCCCACTGGCCCGCGACGAGGCGCGCTCTCTCATCTCTGCGCTGCTGGACATCGACGGGCTCCCCGACCGTGTCCGAGAGTTGATCCTGTCCAAGTCGGAGGGCAACCCCTACTTCATCGAAGAGGTGATCAAGTCCCTCATCGACCGGGGCGTGCTCATCCACTCCGACGGGCGATGGGTGGCGACCTCCGAGATCGTCTCGATCTCGGTCCCCGACACGCTCTCGGCCGTCATCACCACGCGCCTCGACCGCCTCGACGACGTGTCCCGGCGGGTCGCGCAGGCGGCGAGCGTCCTCGGCAGGGAGTTCAAGTACGACGAACTGTCGGCCGTGCTCGACGACGTCTCCAGCATCGATCGAGGTCTCGTGGATCTCCAGCGCAAGGAGATCCTGCGTGAGACCGCCCGGATCCCGAAGCGCCAGTACCGCTTCCGTCATGCACTGATGCAGCAGGCGGTCTACGACACGGTCCTGTTGCGACGCCGAACCGAGATCCACGCCGTGATGGGTGACTTCCTCGAGCGGCTCCACCCCGAACGCGTCGAAGACATCGCCGATCACCATCTCGCCGCCCGCCAACCGGAGCGGGCACTCCCGCATCTCGTGGAGGCGGGCTCACGTGCGCTCTCGGCCTATGCGATTCCCGAAGCGATCCACCGCTTCGAGCAGGCCCTGGAGATCCTCGACGAACAGGAAGCAGCAGATGGCGGCAGCCTCCGGGTCGTGCTCGAGGGGATCGGGCGGGCAAAGGAGATGAGGTTCGACTTCGAAGGCGCCGCCGAGGCTTATGCCCGACTGAGGCGGGAAGGTCAGGAGCGCGGTGACCTGGCGATGGGACTCTCCGGCAGGAACAAGTCTGCGCTGATCTCGGGGATGATGTTCGCGGACACCGAATCCGCACTCGACGAACTCTCTGCAACGGAGGATGCAGCTCGTGCCGCCGCGGAGGATTCGGGTCTGGCGGAGGCTTGCATGTACCAGTGTTTTCTCCGGACGGCGCGTGGTGAGTTCGATCAGGTCGAGTTCTACATGTCGGAGCTGACCGCACTCGGCGAGAAGCTGCAGGACTCCGAGACGATGCTCTTCGGGATGGTCCACCTCGCCAACACGCTGACGTTCGCCACGAAGGCGGATCTCGCCATCGAGAAGGGCGAGAAGGCGCTCGCAAAGGCCGAGGAGTACGGCAACCTCAAGTATCAGGCCGAGATTCTGACGATGGGTCTCCCCTTCGCCCATCTGCAACGGGGTGAAGTGGAGACGGCGTTGTCCTACGTCGAGCGCGGGCTCGAGATCGCCGCCCAGATCGGTCACCACGGCGCTGAGATGTTCGCCGCCATCGTGCAGGGCAAGGTGGCGATGGGCCAGGGCTACTACTCCGATGCGCTGGCACTGTTCCGCCGAGCCGAGGAAGCCGCCCAGGCAACCGGCATGCCCCCGTACATCGCACTCGGCAAGTGTGTCACGGGGACGTGCTACTCCTCGATCGGTGGCCCGTATCACCAGCATGCGAACGAGATCCACACCGAGACACTGGAACTGTCGGAGATGCCCATGGGTGATCAGATGGGTGCCTGGGTGTGGTCCGAGATCGGGCACTGCGCGCTCGCTTCCGGTGACGTGGAGGTCGCAGAAGAGTTGTTCCATCGGGCGCTCGACCGCAGGACGGTCGCCATGTACATCAGTCGGCCCGAAGCCCTGCAGGGGCTGGTCGACGTGGCGGTTGTGCGAGGGGAACTCGATGCGGCACGAGAGCGCCTCGATGAGCTGCGCGAGTACGTGCGAGGGCGCGACATGACCAATGCGCTGCCGACCTTGCTGATGACCGAGGCGAAAGTCGCTGGGGCGGTGGGCGATCACGCGAAAGCGGTCGAGTTCCTCGACGAGTGTCTCAGGGAGTTGTCCGACGCCGGCTTCAAGCGAACCGAGCTCGATCTTCATGCAGCCCGGATCCGCGAATTCAGGGCGCTCGGAGACACGGAATCGGCCAGTGCGGCCCGCTCGGACTTCGAACGGGTCGGGAGAGAGATCCTCTCCCGCATGGGGGATGACGATCTACGGTCCGCGTTCGGGCAGTCGATCCTCGACATGGTCGACGAAGTCTGAAGACCGTGGGCGAGCGCAGCGACGGTTTCAGGTTCATCTTCCTCGCCGACACCCAGCTCGGCTGCTACGCCACGTTCTCGGGGTTCACCGACGAGCAGGTCGAGCAGTATGCAGCAATGGGCATGAAGGTCGATCCCGTCCCCGCCGTCACGGGATTCGAATGGGACGCCAACCGCTATCGCGAAGCAGTGGAGATCATCAACGCCACCAGGCCGGACATGGTGATGATCGGCGGCGATCTGATCGACGATCCGAACGTCGAGGACCAGATCGACGAGTTTCTCGATATCACCTCGGCGATCGACGAAGGGATCATGGTGCGCTGGGTGCCCGGCAACCACGACATCGCCGACGACTACACGGCGCCGACCGCCGATTCCATCCGGGCGTATCGAGACGTGTTCGGGCCCGACCACTACTCCTTCCGGATGAGCGACACGCTCTTCATCGCGCTCAACACGCCGGTGATCGATCACCCCGAGCACGTACCGGACGAATGGGAGAGCCAGTTGGCCTTCCTCACCGATGAGCTCGCCCATGCGGCGCGCTCCGATCTGGACCACATCATCGTGGTCGGTCACCATCCGCTGTTCGTGGCCGCGCCGGACGAACCGGACACGTACTGGAACCTCCCGCTCGAGCGTCGAAGCCTGATCCTGGGTCTGCTCCACGACGCAGGCGTGAAGATCGGTTTCGCCGGCCACTGGCATCGCAATGCAATGGCAACCGATGGCCCGTTCACCCAGATCACCTCGGGCCCGGTCGGCTACCCCTTGGGTGACGACCCGTCCGGTTATCGGATGGTCGAGGTCACTCCGAGCGACGTCCGCCACGAGTACCTGGCACTCGACGAGGCCTGACGATGGCTGGCCTGCCCACAGGAACGGTCACCTTCCTGTTCACCGACATCGAGGGCTCCACCAAGCTGGTCCAGGAGCTCGGAGACGGATTCCGGGCACTCCTCGAGGACCACAACCGGCTCCTGAGGGCCGCGTTCTCAAATGGAGTCGAGGTACGGATGGAGGGTGACGCCTTCTTCATGGCATTCGCCTCGGCTCGCGATGGGGTCGAGGCGGCGATCGCCGGGCAACGTGCGCTGGCCGGCCACAGCTGGCCCGACGACCTCCCCCTGCGGGTGCGCATGGGCCTGCACACCGGTGTGGGCACGTTGGGCGGCGCCGACTACGTGGGAGTCGACGTCCACCGCGCCGCCCGGATCTCTGCGGCGGGTCATGGCGGCCAGATCCTGATATCGGAGGCGACTCGGGCTGCCGTGTCAGACGATTCGGGGCCGGCCACCCGCAGACTCGGTACACATCGATTCAAAGACCTCGAAGCGCCGATCGAGATCCACCAGGTGCTCGCCGACGGGCTTGCGACCGACTTCCCGCCGATCCGATCGATGGAGACACCGGCACACAACCTCCCGACGGAGTCATCTGGTTTCGTCGGCCGATCGCGCGAGATCGGGGAACTACTCGACCTCCTCGAGACCGCCACGATGGTGACGCTCACCGGGCCCGGCGGGGTCGGCAAAACACGGCTGGCGCTCGACGTGGCGAGGCGTGCCCTGCACCGTTTCGCCGATGGCGTCTACTTCGTCTCACTCGAGTCGCTGACCGAGCCGGCGCTGGTACCGGGAGCGATCGCCGAACAGATCGGGCTGAAGCCCGAGGCCGGCATCGAGCCCACCGACGCGCTCGCGGCCCGCCTGTCGAATCGCTCGACACTGCTCGTGCTGGACAATCTCGAACAGGTCATCGACGCAGGACCGATCATCGCCTGGCTGAGAGCCGAATGCCCAGGACTGACGGTCGTGGCCACCAGTCAGGAGACGGTCCGGATCGCCGGCGAGCGGGTGTACCAGGTCGAGCCGTTGACCCTGCCGGACCGCACCGACATGGAACATCTCCTCGAGTCCGAAGCCGTTGCGCTGTTCGTCGACAGAGCTGTCGAGGCGGACCCCGGTTTCGAGGTCACGCCGGACGACGCCGAGAAGATCTCGGAGATCGTCACGGAACTCGACGGGCTACCGCTGGCACTCGAACTCGCCGCCGCCCGACTTCGGGTGCTCGGCCTTGCAGGCCTTCACGGCCGGATCAGCGACCGGTTCGGAATGCTCCGAGGAGGAAGACGAGAGGCTCCGGATCGGCATCGGACGCTGACGGGAGCGATCGCCTGGAGCCATGATCTGCTCGACGCCG
>CBDTYK010000053.1:0-6751 GCA_965364595.1 uncultured bacterium | reverse complement strand
CGACGAGCATGATGGCGTTGGTGGTGGCGGCGTCGAGGTTTCCCATCGGCGCCGCAATCTAGCCGAGCGGCGGGCCGGGTCCTAGCGATCCTTTGCGAGCACCGAACTCAGATCAGACTCGCCAGGTCGACCAGATTCGCCGGGTGTCGCAGCCGGGCGAGCGCCCGGCTCTCGATCTGACGAATGTGCTCGCGAGTCATCCCCAGATGTTTGCCCACCGCCGACAGCGTCCACGGATCGTCCCCGTGGATGCCGAAGCGCAGGGTGATCACCGTTCGTTCGGTCGGGTCGAGGGATTCGAGCGCCTCGTCGATGTGCTCTCTGCGCATGACTTCTGCCGCCGCCACGTACGGGTCCTTCATCCGGATGTCGACCACGAACTCGCCGAGGTCGGAGTCGCCCTCGTCTCCGACCGGCTTGTCGAGTGAGACCGTATCGGTTGGTGCCTCGAGAGCGGCGATCACCTTCGACACGTCGAGACCACTGAGCTCTGCGATCTCATCCGGTGTGGGAGGCCGTTGCAGCTCCCCGGCCAGCGTGTGATGAGCCTCGGTCACCGTACGGACGATGTCGACCATGTGGACCGGGAGTCGAATGGTCCGGCCGCCGTTGCCCAGGCCCCTGGTGATCGCCTGTCGGATCCACCAGGTGGCATATGTCGAGAACTTGAAGCCTTTGCGCCAATCGAACTTCTCGACGGCCCTGATGAGCCCGAGATTGCCCTCCTGAACGAGATCCAACAGGTCCAGACCCCGCCCCGAGTAGCGCTTGGCGATGGAGATGACCAGGCGGAGGTTGGATCGGATGAAGGTGGCCTTGGCCGCCTCTCCTTCGGACACCGCCGCTCGCAGGCGGCGGGTCTCGAGCGCGTCCAACTCGGACTCCTCGGCGAGCCGGCGCGAGGCCTTCAGCCCGTCCTCCATGACACGTGCGAGTCGCACCTCGTCTTCCGCCGTGAGAAGCGAGTGGGTGGAAACCTCGTCGAGGTACAGGCCGATTGGATCGGCGGGACTGGCCTTCAGTCGCTTACGCTCACCCACGAAAACCCCCTTGCTTCCGGAGTCGGAACTTATCAGTGGCGGGCCTCGCTGGCAATGGCTTTTTGGCCAATGTTCGGCACTTGTTCATCCCACGTACAATTCCCTGCATGAAGCGGAAGCGGCAGCTCCGGCTGCTCCTGGCTCTCAGTGTCGCCTGGCTCATCGGAACCGTCTGGTTCTTCGGCGCGGGCTCAGGTGCCGTCGCCATGAACGTCGTGGACGAGGACGGGCAACCCGTCGCGGGTGCCGTGGTCTACGCCGGTGAGAACGAGCTCGCCGCCACCGACGCCAGCGGCTCGGTCGAGGTCGAATGGTCGCGACGAACCAGAGAGTTCACCGTGGAGGCCCCCGGGTACACAGGACGAACCGTCGAGATCGTTGAACTCCCCGAGGAGCCCTTGACCGTCAGGATCGAGACCCGACGGCTCCGTGGCATCGTGCGCGACGGCGACGGGCGACCCGTTCCCGGGGTGTACGTCTCCTCGGGCTACGGTCGGGCCGTGACCGGCTCGGACGGGCGTTTCCTCGTCCAACTCGCCGAGCCCGGCCCGGTCGAGGTCTTCCGGCCCGCGTGGGAGGCCGCGGACTACACCTGGGATGGAAGCCCAGGCGAGACCACGGTCGTGATCGAGCCGAGAGTGGTCAGAGCCGTGCACATAGCCGGCGACATCCCCGCCGACCCGCAACGCTGGAACTATCAGTTGCAGCTCGCCGAGACCACCGAGCTCAACGGTGCGATGCTCGACCTGAAGGACGAGGACGGCCTCATCTTCTACGACTCTCAAGTCGGAATCGCAAGGGAGGCAGGCTCGGTGCTCGCCGACTGGGATCTGGCGGAGGTGGTCGGCAAGCTGGACGAGGCCGGGCTCTACGTGATCGGGCGCATCGTGACCTTCCAAGACCCCCGGGCCGCGCGGGCGTTTCCGGAGATCGCCGTCTTCGACACGACGACCGGTGGGCCATACCAGAAGGCGGGTCAGTACTTCCTCGATCCGAGCAATGCCGAGGCTCGTGCCTATGCGCTCGAGTTGGCCGTCGAGGCGTGTCAGGCGGGCGTGGACGAGATCCAGTTCGACTACATCCGGTTCCCCGATGGCTTCCCCGACTACGTGGCGTTCGATGCCGGCACCGGTGTCGAGATGCGGGCCAGCCAGGATGCTCGTGTCGCAACGATCGAGTCGTTCATGCTCTCGGCCCGCGAGGCACTCCACCCGCTCGGGTGTGCGGTCGCCGCCGACATTTTCGGGTTCATCACCACGGCGCAGGACGACGGAGGGATCGGTCAGAAGTGGTCGGTCGTCACCGATGCGCTCGATGTCGTGTCGCCGATGGTCTACCCGGCGCTGTACGGGCGGGACTGGTACGGGTACGAGCGTCCGTTCGACAACCCCGGCCCGATCGTGGACAACGCTCTCTCCGACGGGATCGAACGACTCGACTCGGGTGCGGTCATTCGGCCGTGGCTCCAGGATTGGGCCTACACAGACGACCAGGTGCGAGCGCAGATCGACTCTGCAGAGAAGTACGGGCTGGGCTGGATGCTGTGGAACCCGTTCTCGAACGTGTCCGAAGGGGCATTGGACCCGGCCCCTTGACGGCGATCCAAGCGACCAACTCCGAGCTGATCAGGTGCCGCCGCTGCCCTCGATTGGTCGAGTGGCGTGAGCGGGTCGCTCATGAGCGACGCGCGGCGTTCGCCGACGAGGAGTACTGGGGTCGCCCGGTTCCCGGCTTCGGTGACCCGAACGCTTCGCTCCTGGTGGTCGGCCTCGCGCCTGCAGCCCACGGCGCCAACCGCACGGGGCGGATGTTCACCGGAGACCGGTCGGGTGACTGGCTGTTTCGGAGTCTCCACCGAACCGGCTTCGCCAACCAGCCGGAGTCGACCTCGCCCAGCGATGGCTTGAGATTGACCGGCTGTTATGTGACGTCGGCGGTGCACTGTGCCCCGCCCGGGAACAAGCCGACGGCCGTCGAGCAGGGCGCATGCTCAACCTGGCTCGAGCGTGAGATCGGAGCCTTCGAGCGCCTGCGAGTGATCGTGGCGCTCGGAGGGATCGGGTTCGACCGGGTCCTCAGGATCGGCCGAAGTCGGGGTTGGGAGATCCCGGTTCCGAAACCGAAGTTCGGTCACGGCCTCGAGTTCAGCCTCACCGATCACGTGACCCTCATCGCCAGCTACCACCCGAGCCAGCAGAACACCTTCACCGGGCGGCTCACCGAGGCCATGCTGGACAGTGTCTTCGATCGAGCGAAGGCTGTGACGTCGTCGTCCCGCTGAGCGGGCTTGCAGCTTGAAAACGCTGCGGGCCGATCACGTCATCCGGGCCGTCCGGGATTTCTCCTATGGCCATAGTGAGAAGTACGCTCGGCTGACCGCAGAGACCCTTGGGAGAACACCTGTGACCGCGCCAGATCGGCCCACCTTCGACCGCATGATCGAGCCTCTCGATCCTTCGCAACGCGAGCAGAGGACCGCGGCGTTCGAGCGGTTCGAAGCCGCTGCGATGCCGACCCAGAAACTCGAGCAGTGGAAGTACGTCGACCTCGACTTCGACCTCAAACAGGTCGATGTCGCCGAGGCCGCCGGCGCTGCGCTCGAACCTGGCCCATTCCTCGGATCGATCTCCGACCGAGAGGCGACCGTCGTGGTGATCGACGGCGTCGTCACCGAGATCGATCGAGGGAACGAGGCCGACGTTCGCAAGTTCTCGGAACTCGATGACGCCCAGATCGAACGGGTCCAGTCCCTGATCGATCCCGATCGCGACATCTTCGCCGCCGCCCGCTCGGCCTTCGCCAACGACGCAGTCGTGGTGACGGCACCCCGCGGAGTGTCCGTCACCAGCCCGGTCGTGATCGATCTCCAGGCCACCTCGCCTGCGGCGAGTTACCCCCAGGTGTCCATCGTTGCGGAGGAGAACGCCGAGATCGGCGTGATCGTCATGTTCCGCAGCGCCCCGGGTGTCGTCTCCGTCCTTGCACCCCAGATCGGACTGCATGCCGACTCGGGGGCCAGGATCCGCTACGTCGCCGTACAGAACATCGCGTTCGAGGCGACGGCGATCGTCCACCAGAAGGTCGAGATCGGGCGGGACGCAACGGTTCGGACCGGAGAAGTCGGCCTCGGCGGCAAACTCGGACGTCTCGACCTGGACGTCGAACTCGACGGCCAAGGATCTTCGGCAGAAGTGGTCGGCGTCTACTTCGGCGAGTACGACCAGACACTCGACTACCGGATGCTCATCCACCACAAGGGCAAGAACAGCAGCTCCGATGTCTTCCTCAAGGGCGCCGTCGAAGACGAAGCACAGTCCGTCTTCACTGGCCTGCTCAAGATCGACAAGGGCGCCGAGCGGACGTCGGCATTCGAGACCAACCGGAACCTCGTGCTCTCCGAAGGAGCCAAGGCCCATTCGGTGCCGAACCTCGAGATCGAATGCGACGACGTCGTCTGTGGGCATGGCTCATCGGTCGGGCCGCTGGAGACCGAGCACCTCTACTACCTGCGGAGCCGAGGGCTCTCGGCCGAGCGTGCCGAGCGGCTGATGATCAAGGGCTTCTTCAACGAGATCATCGACCGTCTGCCGGTCGCAGGCCTCGCCGAGCCGGTCCGCGAAGAGCTGTTCAGGCGGTTCATCGAAGCGCAACGCGAGGGTCGCGTGGCATGAGTTGGGTCAGAATCGCCGACCTCGACGAACTCGAGTCCGGCGCTGCTCGCCGCTTCGACATTGGAGATCACCGGATCGCCGTCTTCCGCATCGAGGGTGACGTATACGCCATCGGCGACCGCTGCAGCCACGCCGAAGCCTCGCTCTCCGAAGGAGAAGTCGACGATGGAGAAGTCGAGTGCCCGCTCCACGGTGCGCTGTTCGACATCACCACCGGAGAAGCTCAGTCGCTGCCGGCAACCCGCCCGGTGCCCAGCTACCGCGCCGACGTGCGCGACGGCGCAATCTTCCTGCAACTGGAGACCACATGAAACCAGCACTCAGCATCAAAGATCTGCGGGCCTCCGTCGGTGAGGCGACGATCCTCAACGGCCTCGACCTCGAAGTGCCGTTCGGTGAGATCCACGCGATCATGGGGCCCAACGGTTCCGGCAAGTCGACGACCTGCCATGTCTTGACCGGGCACCCGGCCTACACCGTGTCCGGTACCGCGACGCTCGACGGTGCCGATCTGCTCGACAAGAGCATCGAGGAGCGGGCCCAAATGGGTTTGCTCCAAGGATTCCAGTATCCGACCGAGATTCCCGGAGTGCCGTTGCGGGACTTCATGATCGAGGCGGGCGAGGAGCGGGGCCTCTCCATCGCGGAGGTCGAAGCCAGGATCGAGACCGAGGCGAAGCGGTTCGACATGACCCGATTCCTCGATCGGGCCGTCAACGACGATCTCTCCGGCGGTGAGAAGAAGCGTTCTGAGATCTTCCAGATGGCGGTGCTCGACCCGAAGATGATGTTGCTCGACGAGATCGACTCCGGACTGGACATCGATGCAGTCCGCCAGGTCGCCGAGGCGGTGGAAGCAGCTCGGAAGCCCGAGCTCGGGGTGCTGATGATCACCCACTACTCGCGAATCCTTGCGTATCTGTCGCCCGATCGGATCCATGTCATGTTGGACGGCCTGATCGTCGAGTCCGGTGGCCCGGAGCTGGCGGACGAGCTCGAGGATGCCGGCTACGACGCCATCCGCCAGCGGCTCGGCATCGAGGTCAAGGCGAAGCCCGTACAGAAGCGGCCTGCAGATCTCCTGACCGACACACCGTTCGACATCTGAGACCGTGAAACCCTCTCACCGCTGGCTCGTCGACCTCACCCACCTCCCGACGACGTCCGGTCACGAGGATCGGGTCGTCGAATGGGTGACACGCTGGGTGCAGCGACGGGAGGATCTGCGGATGCGCACGGATGCGGCCGGGAACCTCCTGATCACGATCAAGGGGCGCAAGCGAAGTTCCCCGGTCGTCGCAACTGCACACATGGACCATCCCGGATGGGTCATCGAAGCCGTCGACGGGAGGTCGGTGACGGCGAAGTTCATGGGTGGGGTCATGCCCGCCTATTTCGACGAAGCCCCCGTCGTCTTCTTCGATGGCTCCGGCGACGAGATCAGAGGTGTTGTCGAGGCCTACGGCGAGAAGGTCGGCACGATCCGAATGAACAGAAGCGGTGGATCCGTAGGTGACATCGGTCGCTGGTGGTTCGACAAGCGCAGCCTCGGCGTGAAAGGGGGCCTGCTCCGGGCACCCGGATGTGACGATCTCGCCGGTGTCGCCGCCTCCCTCGCTGCCCTCGACAGGGCGCGAAAGAAGCCCCAGCTCAATCACTTCGGTGTGCTCCTCACCCGTGCAGAGGAGGAGGGTCTGCTCGGCGCCATCGCTGCGTGTGAGCTCGGAACGATTCCCGAGGGAAGCCGTGTGCTGTCGATCGAGACATCACGTAGCTTCCCCGACTCGCCGATCGGCGGGGGCCCCGTCATCCGGGTCGGTGACCGCTCGTCGATCTTCGACGCTGCGCTCACCAATCAACTGACCGACGCCGTTCGGGGCGCCCGGGTCGACCACCAGCGCAAGCTGATGTCCGGCGGCACCTGCGAGGCCACGGCCTTCGGCGCCTACGGTCACCGTGCAACCGGGTTGTGCCTCCCGCTCGGCAACTACCACAACATGGTCGACATCGACGGAGTCGCCGCGGGTACCGCCGACGCCG
>CBDTYK010000052.1:0-6814 GCA_965364595.1 uncultured bacterium | reverse complement strand
ATTGGCGTGGACGACCAGGTCGTGCACGACCTCTTCGATCAGCCAGCGCTCGAACCCGTTCACCTTGAGGTGACCCGCGAGCGAACGAGCGACAACGGCGTCGCCTTCGTAGCCCTCGAGGGCGGCGGCGAACTCGATCTTGTTCTCGAGGTCGACCCGCATCCGCTCGAGACGCTCAGCCATCGTCGCTCGCGCCACCAGCGCCTGTTCGTAGGGATCTGCGCTGCCTGTGAGTTCGACGCCCGCGTCTCTGATCCGCTCTGCGATCGCCGCAGCAATGGCATCGATCGCTTCGTTCTGCGTCTCGAGCTTCGACGTCAGAGCCTCGACGCTGGAAGCGACGTCAGCGAGCTGGTCGTCCCGCCAGGTGAGAAACGCCGACCACTCGGCGCCGAGGTCTTTGCGAGCCACTTCGGGAGGGTCCAGCTCGGTGACGGCCATCCGGTGCCGATCGAGCACCCCCCAGAAGGTAGAGGACTCCTCGGCGAGCGACGCGATTCGCTTTCCGACTGCACTCTCGGCCCCTCTGGCGTCCGTCATCGCTTTCGTCGCGGTCTCCTGGCGGCGGCGAGCTTCGGTGATCTCGGCCTGCTTCGCTTCGAGCTCGGCGCGCGTGCGGCCGTCCAGTTGCTGGGAGATCTCGTCGTGTTCGGTCTGGAGTCTCGCCAGCTGCGACGTGTACTGCTCGAGCTGAGTGTCGAGCGCAACACGACGTTCCCGGGCGGAGGCTGCGCCCTCGGCCGCAGCGGCTGCAGAGGCTTCCGCTTCGTCGAGCGAGGCCGGCGCTTTGCCATCTTCGAGGTGCTCTGCGGAGAGGACTCGCCGACACACCGGACACGACTCACCGGCGACCGCACTGGATCGCAGGATGTGGGCGGCGTGTTCGTTGCGGAGCTCCTCGACCCGAGTCCGAGCATGGTCGGATTCGGTGGCCAGCTTCTCCGCCTCGTCGGTGGATTGGGTGAGCGCGGCCTGGAGCTCGGAGATCTTGCGGGTGCCGTCGGCGACTCGGGTGGCCAGCTTCTCCTGCTGGTCGACCAACCCGATCAATCGGGCGACCTCGGCCGGGTCTCCGGCAGAGGCTGCGGCCGTGTTGGCCTCCTCGAGCGCACGAGTCGCCTCGGACAATCGCTGTGAGATCGTCTCTGCCTCGGCGAGCGCCGCGGTTCTCGCCTCATCCAACTTCTTCAATCCGCTCGGCTCGGTGATCTCGCCGAGCGATCCCGCAAGCCGCTCCAGACGCTGAGCGTCTCGCTTGATCTCGTCCCGTTCGACTTGGGCAGACACGAGTCGATCACGCTCGCCCGCACACCATTCGAGGGCATCCGTCAGCTTCGCCACATCTGTATCGAGCGCTTCGATTGCCTCTGGCGTGACCGCCTCGAGCCTGGACAACGAGTCCCTGAGCGACTCGGCACGCATCTCGGACGACTGCGCCCGCTGAACGGCGAGATCCCGGACCTTCGCGTACCTGCCCAGATCCAGCAGTTCACGCAGCAGTGCTTGACGGTCTGACGAGCCGTCGAGCAGGAACGAGGCGAACTTGCCCTGCGGCAGCACGACCGACTTCGTGAAGTGCTCGTAGGACAGACCGAGCAACGCTTCGACGGCTGCAGTCAGTTCGGCGGCCCCGACGACGTCTTCGGGCCCGCCCTCCAGACGCGCCTCGCTCGTCGTCGCACCGGTCTTGGTCCGCTGGACGACGCGGGTGGCCGAATAACGAGTGCCACCAACGGAGAACTCGAAGCGGATCCGGGCGCGCTGAGCTCCGAGGCTGATGACCGGCTCCACCCGCGCTTTTCGCAGGCGCGGAACGGAGCCGTACAGGGCGAAGATCACCGCATCGATGATCGACGACTTCCCCGATCCGGTCGGGCCGACCAGGACGAACAGGTCGGCGTCGGTGAAGTCGATCTCAACACGTTCACGGAACGCCGTGAATCCCTCGAGTTCCAGCCGTTCAGGTCGCATCGACCTGATCCAGCAGCTCACGGAAGAGCCCGACGACCGCCGGGTCCTCGATGTTTCTGGAGGAGAGGTATTCCGCGAACACCTCGTCCTCGGGCCGCTGCAGCCGCCCCTGTGACTCGTGGACGTCCTCGGGCCGTTGCGATGCGGCGATCACCACATCGACGATCCGATCGGACAGGTCCCTGATCTCGGTCGCGAGTCCCGCTCGCGACGGCTCCTCGACGTACACCTTCAGGAAGTCCGCATCGGTTCCTTCGATCGCAGACTCGATTTGGGCCACGGTGCCTCGAACCACACCCAGCCGGCGCCCCGATTCCAGCGGCACCGCAGTCACCTTGGCAGGCAGGCCAGGTTCGGCATCGACCACCAGGACGCCCTTGCGATCGTCGACCTCACCGAAATCCAGTTGCAGCGGAGATCCCGCGTACCACGTCGGTGCCGCGTGTGGGATCCGCTGCTGTCGATGGAGATGGCCGAGCGCCACATAGGACAGCGTCGACGGGAACGCCGCAGGCGGCACCGCATAACCGAAGATGTGCGCCTGCCGCTCGGAACCGGCCTCGCTGGCACCGTGCACCATCATGTGGCTGAGCACGACGTTGACGGTGGAGGTGGTCATCGATTCGCACAGCGCGGCGACGACCCGCTCCATCCGCCCGGCGTACTGGAGCCCATGATCGTCGGGATCGAGGTTCATCAGGTCGTCGGCCTTGACGATCCCCCGCTGCGACGTCCAGGGCACCATCGCGACACGACAGTCGACACCTGGGACGTCGATGACCCCGCCCTCTCCAGGCCGTCTCAGACCGGATCCGATCGAGATCCGCCCGAGACCCAACAACGGCTCGAGAGCGGCAAACCGCCTGGCGTTGTCGTGGTTGCCGGCCACTGCGACCACGGGTGCGATGTCCGCCAGATCGAGCAGCGCCCGGAACACGATCGATTCCGACTCCGGGGAAGGAGCGCCGGTGTCGAACAGATCCCCTGCCACCAAGACCACGTCGACGGCCTGCCCGCCGGCGATCCCGACGATCTCGTCGAGGACGGCACGGTGCTCTTCGGCCCGACTGCGACCGCGGATCGAACGGCCGACGTGCCAATCAGAGGTGTGCAGGATCTTCACGCTGGGAGGGTACCGACGGGGAAGGACAGAATCGGGACGCTCGTATGCTGTGAACCCCATGCGTATCACGTTCCCGGCCGCACACGAACGGATCGGCGCCGTCCGAATCTTCGAGTCGGGCCGAATCGTCGAACTCGACTCGGCGGGCGACGGATTCGTCTCGGACAACCGTGCTGATCATGCGTTCCTGTCGTCCGACGCACTGGAGGAGACGCATCGGGATCTCACGATCGTCGTCCCGGTGAAGGACGAACGGAGGAGCACCCTGCGAGGCGTGCTGTCCGGGATCCCCGGCGCATGCCGCGTGGTCGTGATCTCGGCTTCCGAGCCCAAACCGATCGACCGGTTTCAGCTCGAGCGAGAAGTCATCGACAGCTTCGTGGCGAGCACCGGACGCGCCGTGCTTCACATCCATCAACGGGATGCCACGGTGGCGACAGCCGTGGCAGACGCCATGCCCGAACTCCTCGGCCCGGATGGCCTGGTGAACATGGGCAAAGGCGAGGCGATGCTGCTCGGAGCCATGGTCGCCCGCGAAACCGGCTCGAAGGCGGTCGGATTCATCGATGCCGACAACTACGTCCCGGGCGCAGTCAACGAATACGTCCGCATCTTCTCGGCGACGATCGCCTCCGCAGCGACGGATCACACGATGGGTCGGATCTCGTGGCAATCGAAGCCGAAGGTCGAAGACGGCAGCCTCGTGTTCAACCGATGGGGACGGAGCACGACAATGTCGAACCGCGTCCTCAACGAGGTGCTGTCGCACTATCTCGGCGAGGGCACGCGAATCATCACCACCGGCAACGCCGGCGAACACGTGATCTCGATGCCCCTGGCCGAGCGGTTGCGATTCACCGGCTCCTTCGGAGCCGAGACCGGGCAATTCATCGACCTCATGGAGCAATTCGGCGGCATCGTCGAGCCGATCGGTGGCGTTCCCGACCGGGTCGACGTGATCCAGACCGAAACGATCAACCCGCACTTCCACGAGGACAAAGGCGAGGAGCACGTGGCCGGAATGCGGAATCAATCGATCGCCACGATCACCGCCTCACCGATCTGCCCCCGTCACGTTGCGTCTGCGTACCGCACGGATGTGTCACCGCCAACCCGCTACCCGGCGTTCGGCGATCGGCCCGGCATCGACCTCGAAAGGATCGAGGGGGCCGGAATCAGCGAGACGGCGCCGTGATCTTCCATCTCGCTGCCCGAGACGAGTGGCGATCGCCCGAGTCGTATCGTCCCCCGTCGCTGACACACGAAGGGTTCATCCACTGCTCGACCGCGAGCCAACTCGTCGGAGTCGCCAACGACCTCTATGCCGGGCGCGACGACCTTCTTCTCGTCACCATCGACCCCGACGCCGTGCGAGCCCCGGTCGTGTTCGAGGACTGCTACGAGACGGGTCAACGATTCCCACACGTCTACGGCCCGTTCGACGCAGAGGCCGTCGTCTCAGTCGAGCCGTTCCCACCGGACGACACGGGCCAATTCACCTGGGAGACACACGTCGAACGATGACAGCGTCATTGGAGCCGATCGAGGACAGGATTCCGGTCCGTCCGTGACCGGTAGCATTCTGGTTGCATGTCTCCTCGGCGCCGATCTCCCATCCGGGTCACATTCATATTGTGTGTGTCTCTCCTCGCGGCCTCGTGCGCAGCTGAGACACCGACGGCAACGACCGAGTCGGTGACGACCATCGCAGCACTCACCGAGACGACGACAACCCAGGCGACGACAACCACCGCTGCAGAGTCGGATCCGTCGTACGGCTTCACCGAGGAGGGTCATCCTCGCCTGGGTGACGCCGACGCACCGGTGACCCTCGTGGAGTTCAGCGATTACTTGTGCCCGTTCTGCCGCAGACACTTCTCTGAGACCAAGCCGCTCCTCATCGACGAGTACGCAGGCTCAGGAGCCGTCAACTTCGTCTTCCGGGACTTCCCGATCGAAGATCTGCATCCGAATGCCCCGGCCGGGCACGCCGCCGGGCTGTGTGTCGCCGAACAAGACGCAGCACTGTTCTGGGACTATCACGACGAGCTGTTCGCCAACCAGGACGCATGGAAGTCCCTCGCCGAACCCGGACCGTATCTCGAGACAGTTGCCGAGCAGGTAGGTGCAGACGTCGATGCCTTCGGTACATGCGTTGCGTCGGGGCGGACCGCAGAGGCGGTCGAACAGAGCATCACCGAGGTGCGGGCGCTCGGATTCAGCGCCACACCCAGCTTCCAGATCATCGACAACCGGACCGGGGACACGTACCAGCTGATCGGAGCACAACCTCTCGAGGTGTTCACATCCGCACTCGATGGGGTCCTCGGCGGCGGCGCACCACCCACAACCGCCCCACCGCCACCCCCGGAGCTCCCTGCATGGTTGAATGCGGCCGGCCTGTCGCCAGACCCCGAACGTCCCGGCTACACGCTCGGAGGCGACGCCTACAAGGGCGATCCCGATGCTGAACTCGTGGTCGTCGAAGTGTCCGACTTCCAGTGCCCGTTCTGCCAACGCCACGTCCTCGAGACACAACCGACACTGGATGAGGCCTACGTGGACACCGGTCGCATCCTCTGGGTGTTCAAACATCTGCCGCTACCGATCCACCCCCAGGCAGTCGACGCCGCAATCGCGTCCGAGTGTGCAGGCGATCAGGGGGCGTTCTGGCCGATGCACGATCTGCTGTTCGAGACGGTCGAACGCTGGGCGGTGGACTCACCGGGCTCGATCCTCATCGACGTCGCCACGCAGCTCGGCCTCGACGGCGCATCGTTCGCGGCGTGCCTCGAGAGCCGGTCAGCGCTCGAGCGTGTGCTCTCGGATTCCAACGACCTCTCCGGGATCATCGGCAGCACACCCACCTTCATCATCATCCAGGACGGGCGGGCCGGTGTCATCGAAGGCGCACAGCCGCTCGAGAACTTCGTGAACTTCTTCGACGAGGTGCTCGGAGACGAGTGACCTGCCTCGCCGCAGTCGCCCAGCCGGCGACGTCAGCCTTCTCAACTGGATCCCCGCTACAGGGTGAGACCCTCGAACGGGTCTTCGGGCTGGTCATATGCCTTCGGGTTCGCGCCCGCCTCGGACCGCCGAGTGGCCCAGGCGGGGAAGGGAAACTCGACCACGATCGGGACCGGGAGCTGGGGTTGGCTGATCATCATCGTGCCTGGCTTGAGAATCGTGGAGCGTTGGCGATGAGCCGACGGCAGGAACCCGTACTCGTCGCGTGACGCCTCGGCGGTGTCCAGTCGACCGACCACCCGGATCGACGAGTTGGAGATGATTCGCCGCTCGATCTCCGACGCCGTCTGCTGCGCCCCGATCAGGATGACCCCGAGGCTGCGCCCGCGCTCGGCGACGTCGAGCAGGATCTCCTTGATCGGCGACGACCCGTCCCGCGGCGCGTACTTGTTGAGCTCGTCGAGGACCAGGAACAACATCTCGTCTGTCTGACCTGCACGTTCCTTGTCGTCGAACGCCCGCCGGATGGTGACACCGACCACGAACCGCTTCGCCCGGTCGTTGAGGTTGTGCAGGTCGACCACCGTCACTTGGTCGTCGAGGCGGATCCGATGCTTGTCGGCGTTCGGCACGTCGCCCCGAATCAGCCGGTCGACATGGCGGATCGACCCTTGGAGGCGGCGTACGAAGGCGTTGACGCTCCCGGTCCCCATCGCCGGCCCCGCCCACACATACCGATCGTCCTCGGACTGC
>CBDTYK010000051.1:0-6842 GCA_965364595.1 uncultured bacterium | reverse complement strand
CTCGTGCGGAAGACGCATTGTTTGTCCCCCCATCGAGAGAACACCCACCCCGCACCCTTGCGAGAACGGGTGGTGACCGGGCGGTCAGGGGGGCATCGAGTGGCGGCGCATCGACTGACGTCCTCGTCCCGAGGACGGATTGTTTGTCCCCCCCTTCGGGGGGACGGACCGCCCGCCATCGAGAGAACACCCAGCCCGAACCCTGGCGTGAACGGGTGGTGACCGGGCGGTCAGGGGGGCGTCGAGCAGTGGCGCATCGACCTGATTCGCTCAAAGCAGAAGAAGCACTGCCGACAGGCCGGCGGCAACCAGCACAGCCCACTCGAAGGCCTCTTGGGACACCCGACGAATCAGTGCGGTTCCCGCAGCGGCACCGACCAGGATCATCGGCGCCAGAAAGGCATTCAGCCTGAGCGAGTCCGCCGTGACCAGCCCCAGGCCGGCGCTGAACGGCAGCTTCGCCACATTGACGATGAAGAAGAACCATGCCGTGGTGCCGACGAACCTGCGCACGTCGAGACCCACGAAGAGCAGATAGAGCGCCATGAGGGGGCCGGCGGCATTGGCGACCATGGAGGTGAACCCGGTTCCGACACCGGTCGCCCCTGCTCCGATCAACGATCGACGATCGGTTCTCGGGGCGGCTTCGGTGCGCCTCGACCTCAGCCGGTTGCGGACCGTGAGGAGGACACCACCCAGCACCAGGATTGCGATGATCCGTTTGACGCTTGCATCGTCCGCCCCCGACAGAAACCATGCGCCGAGCAGGATGCCCACGGCCACCGTGGGAAACAAGCGAAACAGCGTCGACCAGTCGGCGTCCCGCCGGTACACCCAGATCGCGATGAGATCCGCAGCGATCAGCAACGGGAGCAGAACGCCCGTCGACTCGCGCGCAGGCAGCACGGAAGCGAAGATCACGACAGCGAGGGTCCCCGCCCCTCCGATGGCCGTCTTGGCGAAGCCGATCGTCGCGCCCGCCACGAGCAGTGCCGCCCATTCCCACCAGATCAGGTCCAACGGTCTCGCCTCATCGCGGACATCCTGGCAGCGCGTGACCTGCGAGGATGAATCCGTGGCGCCGAACGGCAACTCGAATGGGTGACAGCGTCCGACTGCTCCTCGCAGGAGACGTGATGCTCGGGCGCGGAATCGACCAGATCCAGGCACACCCCGGTGACCCGACGATCCACGAGTCCTGGGCAACGACATCGACCCGCTATCTCGAACTCGCAGAAGCCGAATCGGGTCTCATCCCCAGGAACGTGGCCCCGACGTATGTCTGGGGCGAACTCTTGTCGGTGATCAACGACGCGCAGGCCGGCGCGTTCATCGTCAATCTCGAAACCGCAATCACGGAGCGAGGCCGGCCGTGGCCCGGGAAGGGCATCCAATACCGAATGCACCCTGACAACATCGGCAGCTTGTCGGCGGCCGGAATCGACGTGGTGAACCTGGCGAACAACCACGTGCTCGACTGGTCGCAGCCAGGTCTGGTCCAGACGCTCGAGACACTCGATGCCGCCGGCATTGCGTCGGTGGGCGCAGGTGAGGACGACCGCCGTGCCTGGCGGCCCGTGAGACTTGCCGGACCTCAACGTGGAATCACCGTGTTGGGCGTCGGCACGCCCGGAAGCGGGATTCCGACCGAATGGGCTGCTCGGAGCGACCGGCCCGGCATCGCTCTCGTCACCGGCTTCTCGCGGCGGACCGTGGATCGCATCGCCGCACAGTTGGATCGGAAGCGACAACCGGGCGACGTCGTCGTCGTCTCGATCCACTGGGGTGGGAATTGGGGATACGGAGTCGCCACCGCACGACGGCGATTCGCCCGGCGGCTGATCGAAGACGCAGGCGTCGACGTGGTGCACGGGCACTCGTCACACCATCCCGTCGGCATCGAGGTGCACCGGGGAGGACTGATCCTGTACGGGTGCGGCGATCTGATCACCGACTACGAAGGTATCGGCGGGCGCGCCGAGTTCAGGGGCGAACTCGGCGGGCTGTATCTCGCCGACTTCGACTCAAACGGACTGGCCCGGCTTCGAATCGTTCCGACGCGAATGAAACGGTTCCGGCTCACCTCCCCCGCGCACGCCGACCGACGCTGGCTTGCCTCGCAACTCGGAGACGCATGCGCTGCCTTTGGCACGTCGGTGACCCTGGATCCGGAAGGGAATCTCGAACTCGTCTGGTGAAGACCTCTACTTGGGAGCGCCTGGCCGGGCCGTTGCAGACACAATGAGGCGATGCTGCCTGAGATCGAAGCGCTCGACCGCCCACCCCGACTGCTGGGCTTGTTCGCCCACCCCGACGACGAGATCTTCTGTGGAGCCGGCATGTTCTCGGAGTTGTCGGCAGCAGGCGCCGCCGTGCGCATCGTGTCGTACACGACCGGCGACGCCGGCCAGATCCGCGACGCCGAGATCGCCACACGGGCGACGCTGCGCGACGTCCGCCGCAGAGAACTCAGGGCAGCGGCAGCCGAGTTGGGTATCAGCGACGTGGTCATCCACGATCGGGGGGATGGCACCCTGACCGGCCAGCCTGAATCGGAGCTCATTGCGATCGCCGAGCAGAACATCGCCGACCATCGGCCCGACATCATCGTGTCATTCGGGCCTGACGGCGGGTACGGCCACCCAGATCACATCCGGGTCTCGGAGATCGCAACCAAGGCAGGCGCCGCCGCAAACGTGCCCGTGTATCACGCCGCGTTCCCTCGTCAGTCCCAGCGGCTGATCGACCTGCTCGTCGAGTGGTTGACCGGGCTCGACGACTGGTACCGGGGCAGCCCGCAATTCGCCCACGGGCTGATGTTGTTCGCAGGCGGATCCTCCATGCTGGGGTTTGCCTCCGATCACCTGGAGATTGCATTCTTCCCATCCGGCACATACATCGTCGAACAAGGCGAGCCCGCCGACAAACTGTTCCTCATCCTCTCGGGCACCGTCGACGTCGTGAAAGAAGGGGCAGACGGCACGCTCGAGCAGCTCGACACGGCAACCGCAGGCACGTTCTTCGGCGAACGGGGGCTGGCCAATGGAGGAACCCGCGCTGCCCACGTCATCGCCGCAGACTCCGTGACCTGCTTCATCCTCTCCCCTGGTGCACCGAGCATGGCCGCCGGGCGAGGGGCGAGTTCCGAAGTCGACGCCCTCGTCACCGAGGAGACCGAAACCCCATCGGCGGCCCAGTTCGTGCTCGACGTCACGAAGCATGCCGAAACGAAGATGAGAGCGCTCGCCTGTCACCGATCTCAGTACGCCGTGACCGCCGACATGTTCCCGCCGTCGATCGTGGAGGCGCTGTTCGGCGTCGAACGTTTCAATCGAGCGTGAGCGCCGCCGTCACCACCTGAACAGGGCGCGGGCGATCACTCTCCAGTAGGCGACTCCGCGCCGGGGCTGCCATGCGCCGAGCAGCTTGGTGGTCGCCACCGGCAGCCGGGCCGACGTGATGCTCTTCGGATAGCAGTAGGTGGTACGGATGCCGTCCTCGCCGAAGTTGGCGCCGTACCCCGAATCCCCGATCCCACCGAAGGCCACCGTCGGGATGATGAAGTTGACGGCCACGTCGTTCACGGCCACGGTTCCGGTCTTCATCGACGAGGCGAATGCAGCGCCCCGCGCCCGGTCCTTGGTCCACACCGACCCGTGCAACCCGAACCGCGAGTCGTTGGCGAGTTGAAGCGCCTCGGCCGAGTCCCGTACTCGGATGACCGGCAGGATCGGACCGAACGTCTCGTCCTGGGTGATCAGCATCGAATGATCCACGTCGACCATCAACGTCGGCTCGTAGTAGAGCCCCTCATCGGTCGACGCCTGCCGCCCGCCGCGCAGGATCCTGGCCCCTTTGGCGATGGCGTCGCCGACGTGCTCCTTCACGATTTCCAGCTGCGGAGCGTGAATGAACGGGCCGATGCCGCGGCGGTCGTCGCTGCCCACCGTGACGTTGTCGAGGGCCTTGTCGAGTTCCGCCATGAACTCGTCGTAGATCTCGTCGACCACATACAGCCGTTCGACCGAGGTGCATGCCTGACCGGCGTTCAGCATGCCGCCCCAGACGGCAGCCTGAGCCGCCTGTTTGATGTCGGCATCTTCGAGCACGACCATCGCGTCGTTCCCTCCCAGTTCGAGCACGACCGGGATGAGACGCTTGGCGGCGCGGACCGCAACAGCCTTCCCAACCGATGTGGATCCGGTGAACGCCAGGACGTCGATCGGAGCGTCGGTGAGCGCCTCGCCGACATCTGCACCGCCATGAACGACCTGGACGAGATCGGTGGGGAGCCCGGCCTTCTCGGCGAGTTCTGCGAAGAGCTCGCCAGTGAGCGGGGTGATCTCCGAGGGCTTGATCACGACCGAACAACCTGCGGCCAGGGCGGTGGCAACCGGGATCATGGTGAGGAAGAACGGATAGTTGTTCGGGCTGATGACTCCGGCGACCCCTCTCGGGTGGTATTCCGTCCAGCCTTTCGTGCTGAGATAGGGCCAGGAGCCACCGCGTTTGGGGCGGAGAATCCTCTCGGCCTTGCGAAGGTAGAAGTCGAGCACCGACAGCGACGTGAGCACGTCGGTCGAGTAGGCGACTTCGAGAGGCTTCCCTGTCTCGGAGCGGACGATCTCGGCGATCCGCATGCCCTCCTCGAGCGTGACCTTCTTGAGACGTTTCAGGTGAGCGCGCCGTTCGGCATGGGTCAGTCCGCTCCATTCGGTGAACGCTTTGCGGGACCGTTCGACGACGGCTTCTACGGCTTCGGGGGCAGTGAGTTCGACCTCGCCGACCGCAAGCCCGGTCTGCGGGTCGTACGAGGTGAGCATCTCGGTCATGCGACGATCGATCTCCTGGATTCGGGACGGTCCGCCGGACTTCTCAGATGAGAGTCCTTGAAGCTGAAGCCTACTTGCGATGGCCGACCGGCCGCCCCGGCTACCTCTGCGCGTGTCCACGCAGTCGGACACTCTCAAACGGGCGGTTCGACACCCCCGCCTCGGGTCGGCGGGTCGGCATTCAGCGAGGTTCGGGAGTTGCAGGCACCCGGAGCAGCAAGGTCGTAGCTACGACGGCGAGGCCGGCACCGGTGCCGAATGCGACGGCCGGGCCGGCCGTCGCATAGATGAACCCGAAGATGAGGCTGGCGGGCAGCGCAGTCATGCCGATGGCCCCGTGGTAGAAGCCGAACGCGGAGCCTCTGGATTCTTCCGGGGCGAGGGTGGCCACCCACGCTCGCTCGACGGGTTCGGTCAGGCCGAAGTAGACGCCGTATCCCAAGAACAGGGCGACGAGCGCCGCGGTACTGGACGTCAGTCCGAACCCGAGGTAGATCGCGGCGTACACCATCCACCCGATGATGACCAGATTCCTCCGCCCGAGCCGATCCGAGAGCTGACCGCCGTACAGGTTCGCACCCATCTTCACGAGGTGGTGAAGCGACCACAGCAGGGCGATCCATCCCGCTGCGAAGCCCGCGTCCGCGAGACGCAACAGCAGAAACGCGTCCGTGCTGTTCCCGAGGGTGAAGACGACCAGAGCCAGCAGGAGCCTCCGCATCGGGGTCCCCATGGCACGCCACCCGGTCTCGAGCGAGAGCGCTTCGGCGGCGGCATCGTCGGGGCGCCTTCGCTCGTTCACACCGAAAACCAGGACGACGACCACGACTGCAGCCGGGATGGCCGCCAACAGGAACACGCCGCGCAGCGTCATGGCGGGGATGAGGAGCAGCCCGGCGGCGACCAAGGGGCCGGCAACGGCTCCGGCGTGATCCATGGCGCGATGCAACCCATAGGCGGCACCGAGACGCTCGGGAGGAGTGACGTCTGCGATCAGCGCATCACGAGGAGATGTGCGAAGCCCTTTGCCCACCCGGTCGCCGAATCGGAGAAGCACGACGGCGGGCCACGCCATGGCGAGCCCGATCAACGGCCTCGCTGCCCCAGACAGCGTGTAGCCGCCGACAATGAGGGGCTTGCGGCGATGCATCCGGTCGGTCCACCAACCGGACACGACCTTGAGAAGCGCCGCTGTCGACTCCGCAATCCCTTCGATGGCTCCGAGGGCGATTGCGCCTGCTCCGAGCACGTCGACGAGGAAGACTGGAAGCAAGGGGTAGATCATCTCGCTGGAGAGATCCGTGAGGAAACTGACGAACCCGAGCGCAATCACGGTGCGCGGCAAGCCGCGAAATGCTCCGGGTGTCCGAGACCTCACCGCGTCATGGTGCCAGATCGTCCAACACGTCGGCTGCGCCTGACGCGAGACGTGCGACCAGGCGAGCTGCGTCCGCAGTCGTCGCGCTCCCCCGCTGCATCCGAGTCAGGCTCGCATGCCAACCGGGGAACTCTGCACCGACGTGAGGTCACTGGTCGAGATACGTGTTGCGCGTGATGACGTTGTCCTCTGCCGCTTCTCCTCACCGGATCGGACAATGGCGCGTGGCAGAGATCGACCGTGGCGCAGCGGCATGCTCTGATCGACCAACCTGGGAGAGGGAGGTAATCGTGATACTCACGCGACGAAACGCGTGGCTGGTTCTCTTGTTGGTGCTCGCTCTGGCGGTACCGACGGCGGCGCTCGCCGTCGAGTCGGGTCATGAAGTCGACGTGACCGTGCTCCTGAACAAATCCAGCCTGCCTGCCGTCAAGGAGTAAGCTGCCTCCTTCCTTCACACCCTGATCGATCAATTTGCCGATCCGCGTCTTGCTTTCGCCGGTAATCACCGGCCCCATCTCCATTTCTTCATCCAGCCCGTATCCTGTTTTCCGTGTTTTGGCGGATTCATACAGCGATTCTTTGATCACGCCTTTTTTCAAAAGGTATTCCCGGTAGGTTCCAGGCAAAAG